>JAVVVP010000052.1:0-18135 GCA_036652575.1 Bacteroidaceae bacterium | reverse complement strand
TTAGGTGCAACTCTTGACGCGATTTCTGACGCAATGAAAGCTGGCGAAAGTCTTGCTCTGATCGGCTTTGGAACCTTTAGCGTAACAAAGAAACCCGCACGTATGGGTATTAACCCTCGTACAAAAGAGCAAATAGAAATTGCCGCTAAGAATGTTGTTAAATTTAAAGCAGGTTCAGCTCTTAACGATCTTGTAAAATAAGCAGCTCTTTTACCTTTTTAAAAGGCGTGTCCCTAAACTTTTATAAAAGTTTAGGGACACGCCTTTTAAAAAGGTAGGTAAGGTCCTCCCAAAAGGAGTTAGAAAATATCGGGACAGTATCTTTCGGACCGACCAAATGGGGGGGCTGAATTCTTACTTAAGAGCAGATCTACCCTTGACCACATAATTTATTTTACTATAAACTTTTTTCCGTTGACAATATAAATGCCACGACTTAACTTCTTTAAAGACTCTATTGTCGCCTTAGAATTTATCAGTACACCTAAAGGGTTGTAAATCTTTAGTTTTCGTGAAGTATCATTTAAACTATGAATATCTGTCGTTTCAGTAAATGCAATAGTATATGGTGCTTTACGGCTACCAATTATTACCTGACTGAAAGCGACATTTTCTTTTGCTATATATGTGTTACCATTATTAACATTTTCTACAACGAATGTGATATTTGTTGCATCATCACCATAAATCGTCAAGTAATGATTACCACCGATATATTGACTTTTACCGCGACATTCATTTCCTGCAAATGCATATATTAGGCATTTGGATTCATCTATGTCGCTCAATCCAGTAATTCGAGCAATTATATTCATGGTTGAAGGATACTTGTGAACATCAACATTATCATTGAATAAATCATCATTATAATAGTTAGAACGTAATGCTTTCGCTCTTGATTTATTGTTAGAGAAATCAAACATCAATGTTTTATCCTTACTTGACTTATAAATATAACCTAATCCTGGAGTAAGATTATTCAGTGTTCCTTCCCAATAACCATCAACGTACTCAGAGAATCCGAATTGCGATGTCAAATAGTCACCTTCTGATGCATTGGCCAAAACATCATTGATATTTTTCTCTTCCATATAAGGATAAGAAATCCAATTCCATCCTGTATGCAATTGAATGGGTCTATCAGACAAATTATGAAGATGTCCCTTGAAAGACTTCATTGCACTATAGGACGCATTCATTTTGTATGCGGCACCAGGCAACAAAGTTTCGATACCACCTATCATTCCATAAATAGGATCCTTAATGATTTCATCAAATTGACCAACAACACGAGTGATGTTGCCAAAAATATCTCCTACAGGAATTGGTTCGTTCACATAGATTGAAATCCAATTCCAACCTCTTGACATTGTCAGTGATTGCTGGAAAATATCACGCCTGAAATCAGCATTAACTTTCTTCGATTCATTAACAACTATCGACAATCTATTATCACTACTGTAGCTCTGATTATTAACAATCCATCCATCAAAGACATAGTCCTCATCCGCCTTGGCTATAAGATTTAGAACATCACCATAAGAATATACACCTGATGCAAAACCAGCAACGACACCACCTTCTTCCGAATCACTGATTGTCACAGTATATGTCTTCAATGTATAGTTTGCCTTGATGTCCATATTGCCAAGGGCTACATATTCAAGATTTGACTTAGTGGAAACCACTTCTCCGTTAATTGTCCAGTTCTTAAATTCATAGCCTTCATTTGGTGCAGTTGTTAATCTAATCGTTGAACCATATTCAGCATGGTCCTCATCAGACTGCATTTCGCCCAGTCCTTTTGCTTTTAAAGGAACAGGCAATTTCTGAACAATTCCAGCAGATATTGGGCTTGTTGCTGTACTTAATGCAACTAGACCGTCACGGAACATAATCCAGCTTGCTTGTTTGCCATTCTTTCCATTATAACCTTCCGTATCTTTTATCCCAGAAGTATTTATTGTAAGTATAAAGTATCCATTCCCTACTTTTTCATTAAGTACTGAAAAATCAAGTATAAAGGTCTTGTTGTCATCAGTAGAAATGACAACCGAGTTTACCTCTTGCTTAATGCCTTGCACAGCGAGAGATATGTCATCTGTTGTAAATGTTGAAGGGTCAATGTACTTATTGAACATTACCTTAATAATATTTACGGGCTCTATAGAAACACTACGTTCTTCAAGGACTCCTTCTATTGAAGCAACGTTAAGCAACAATTCTGGTGTAGATTCGAATGTAAGAATATACGTTTCACCACTAGACGATATATTGTCAGCAAAATGGATTCTATTCTCATACAAAGGATCTTTTCCATCGCGGAGAGTGCGGTTTGTCTGCCAGAAGTTACGTAGAGGCATTTCTTCACCATTGCTCTGACGTACAATAGATTTCAATGATGAAACACCATACGTAGGATCCGTTATATTGCCATAGTTCCACCCAGTCTGACCAGTTGACACCTTCAAGGAATAATCCGTATTCGACAACTTCTGTATTTCTACATTTTTAGCCAAAGACACATTCTCAATCTCGCCATTAGATAGATAAAGCATGTCTGGCGTATCCTCTGCATCAGCAATATCATTTGTCATAAATCCTACGAGTTTAGTGTTACAGTCTTTAATATCTATACTACGTATCAGTTCATGAATATTCACATCGTTGAGAAGAGATAAATCAGGATTGCCATAACTTGTTACATGTGTAGCTTCTACATTGTAGTTTGTAAAATGTCCAAGCAACGAACTCTTCATCCACCATTGGGCATAAGAGGTACCATTTGCAGGAATTGTTCCAAAATCTGTTGCAACGGTTCCTCCGAGTGCCAGTGTTTTTTCACCACCATTTAACTGGCTACTCAAAAGTTCAAAATCAATCAATAATCCTTTCTCTTTATCAATAATCTGAGGTTGTTCTGTGGAAATCTTTACATCAGTTGCATCACCATAGCCTACATTATTAACAAGAAGTGAGAATTCAGCCTCTTCGCTTGGTTCTATTTCTTCTGTGATAGGATCGTTACCTTTAATATCACGTTGCATGAAATAAGTGAGATCAAGATTGGGTGATGGCTTTACCGTCAAAGTAACAGGGGATAAGTTTCGTATAACAGTCAAACCCGTGAAAGGATCAACGTATGACAGAGTACCTCCAAAATAATATAATTTCTCAATAGTTGGAGCAGCATATTTTGTTGGCGTGAACAAGATAGTGGCAATTCCAGTCTGTCCAGCATCCAAGATCCAACTATCTTCAAGATTCAACTGTCCCTGGAATCCAGTAATTGTTTCTGGATTGATTTGAAATTCATGACTTGTAGCAACATTTCCATTCTCATCCTTTACTTCAAGCATCAGTTTTACATCAGACATGGCTGTTGTCTCGTTTCCGTTGAATACAGTAAGAGTACCACGGAATGCCTGACGTGTCATAACCATTTTCTGAGAGAACTGAAGGGTGATGGATGCGCAGACCGAAGATGATTTCTCCATATATTTCTCTACACAGACATTATATGCTTGAAGAAATTTGTCAGAGATCGACTCATATCCTTCTTTCACAGCAGCCTCGTTCTTTTCAATATTATCATTTACAAGATTTTCGAGAGTAGCGTTATTTATTGCGTTATGTTCGTCTAAACCATTTAGACGTTTGAATAAATTCAATGCCTGTTCACTAGTTACGGAAGCAGGACACATGGCAAGAATCTCATCGTCTGTAAAGTTCTCGTTTTCTGCTATAGATACAGCAAATGCCAATTTGTCCTCAATATCAGTACCAAGCCATATTATATCTCCAAATATCTCAACAAGGATATTATAGTAGTTTTCCAAATAGTCAGCCTCCATCACTGCTGCTTCATCATACTCTTGCTGCCAACTTCTACGTTTTGCTTCACGTACTTGTGCTCGCGTTTTATCTGTTTTGGATGGTTCTGGGCATGCACGTGAAGAAATCTCTATTACACGGATTATATCCCAACATCCACTTATGAAGTCATACATATAAGAATTATTCAATACCTTCCTTAATGCAATCAGTCCAGTTTTTGTTACTACCAATTTCTGTAGTTTGTGATCACCCTTATTTTTTGCGATGTCATAAGCCACGTTCATACCATCATTTACAGAACTCAAGAATGTCTTGCTTATCAGCACCTCAAATAAATCTTCTGCTTTCTTTGCTTCACAAGTGTCACACATATTGAATGACTTCTCAGACACAACAAAATACTCGGTTCTACTTGTCTTTGTAGAAGTTCCACCACCAGCAGGTGAGCCGAGACCTCCACTTCCACTTCCACTTCCAAAGAAGTTGGACATATACTGGTATATCGTAGCGCTAGTTGCGGCCATACCGCACATTTTCATCGCCATTCTTTCTATCGACTCATTATTCTTCATTTCGTCACCACAAAGAGCTTCGTATGTTGCTTTTACATGAGCCATACAATTAGAAAAATTATCTATCATGTTATTAGCAACAGGTATTGCCTTGCTACGGCTTTCAGTACCATCTTTCAAACGAGTTATTCGCACAGGGATAAGGACTGTTTGTTGTGACGGAAGATTAAAAGGCTCAATGTTTCTCAAAGCTTCAAACATCCATTCGTCTGTGTTTTCCGGCATTTTTATAGTTGTATTGAGTGCTGTAATCAATCCTTTATTTGTAGCAGTAAAGTAAACGAGGGTACTCTCACCAGCCCGCATATTATCACCGTCAATACTCTCAGGAACTCCTAATACGACACAAGGTACAGGAACATTTGTTTCATAAGTAACTTTTGTCTTTATTTTATATTCATCCTCTATCGCTGTTTCTTCAACAATCCAATTATATGTTATTGCAGAATATCCAATGTTTACAATGACGTTACGAGTACGCTCTGGGTCTACATATACATTATTTGAATAACTTTCATGCTTATCTGCTGTAATGGTCAACGCATAATATCCCTCTGGCAGTTCTGCTTCGAAAATTCCCATTTCGTTGGTTACTCCTGTAGTAATAACAGCGCCTGTTGTCGGGTGCTTGATAACAACATTTGCACCAGAAACATGTGGAGACTCAGCAGTATAGTAAGTAAACTCGTCGCATACGTCCACAGAAAGGATGCCCGTCATCGACGAGACAGGCTCTATAATAAAGGGTATAGAAATACCATTACCGTTTTCGCAGTTTATACCAATATTCCCTATTATAGGTACATTTGCATTCATCTGGTCATTCGTTTCAATGAGGAGTACCACTTCTACACTCTCACCAGAGGTCAATGAATTGACGTGTTGTATACTATTTAATTGGATCCAGGAAGGTGTTGCAAAGGTTATTCTTCCAGTCTCTGCCTTTCCAGTATTTGTTAGAGTGATCCTATATTCACGCTTGCTGCCAATGGCAATGGATGTTTTGATGCTTATAACATTCGACTTTATCTGTGCCAGAGGTTCTCGGATGTAGAAGTTGATATCGGAGGTTGCAGTTGCTCCCTCGTCACATGTGAATAACATTTTCACCGTCTGCCAAGCCAAATCGGGTGATGTCATAAGGCCTGTAATAGAATAGTTAACACTTACACTTTCTCCTCCAGCAATATTGACAGCTTCACTGAATGCGATTTCTGCATTGGGCTGTTCTGAAGTCTGTCTTACCCTAACATTAGTTAGTGGTAATACGCCTTTGTTTGTAAGAGTGAACTTTCCAGCAAAACTCTCCCCTTTGAGAACATCACATGTCAATGATGAATTTTTGACATCAATTGCATAAATATCAAATGAACATTGTTCCACATCTAATTTATCACCGTGGAAGCATGATCCGACAACAAAGTGTCCATTTTGATTATCAAATGGTTTGTACTTTACAGTAAAGCATCCTTCGTCATCTGTCTTTGTTTGGACCACATGGCGGTATCCCATGTTTATAACATAGACATCAACGTCTGCATTAGCTGTGTTGCGACCATATACTTCACCGCTTATTTCCAATTCTTCCGTCGCTGCTACAATGTTTTTTGACACACGCGTTGTCGTGCTGAATGGAGGCTGTATCATAATGGTAGAAAACAAGGAAGAATTATTAGTGTAATCCAACTCTTCTTTTTCCTTTTTAGCGTTTACCTTTGCATAATACGAGTGTTTACCTATTGGCAAGTCTGCTTTCGTACTGATATTCACTTCAAATGTCTCGCCGACAAGAATGACAGAAGGTGTATATACATTTGCAACAGCATTTTGCGACCCTGACTTATAAAGTTGTACCATAGTATTTGCTGGCAATGACGTATTACCTTTGTTAGCAATTTTTATACAGAATGTCATTTCATCTCCGTGAATGTAGTTTTCTTTCTGCGCAGTTATCGCCTCTATCCGGGCATCAGGTAAGGTCTGGTCACTAACCATCAACCAAGTATAACCAAAATTGTATCCTGCTGCTTTTGCATTAAGTGTAACGGTCAGCCCATCTCCAGTTGTGTCGTTGTTCTTAGATTTTACGACAAACGAGGTCGATGCGTATCCTATTGGTATTGTCACTGTGCTTGGGTACTCTATATCCGCATCATGATCGCTGCTAAGATTTACCGTCAAGGGAACTGTTGTATTGGTATTTCGTTTCACAGTCACAGCCATCTCGCCACCTTCATTCAGAATGGAGACCGTTGATATAATGGTCAGTGTTGGACCATCATCATCATACACTGTAAGAGGAACGGGAACAACACTGCCAGATGTTCCATTGTTTGCATTACAACTGCATGAGGCTATCCACACAGCTGCAGAGATATTATAGGTACGTTCTCCATCAACAACTGCGTTGTCTATCGGACCAAGGTTTACAGTCGCCTCCTCTACTCCTTTTTCAAGAGTTACTATTTGACGATCATAATAGATTCCTCCGCCCGAATCATCAGAAAACTTAACTGTTACTACTTTGTCAATATTATCTATTCTTCTAAGTTTCGCTGTGATGGCTAATGGACCAGCAGATTCTGAGACAGCTGATGGTATTATTTTTAATTGTAGTGCTGGCACATCGTTATCTACCAATACTGTATATAAAGATGCCAGATTATGTCTTGCTGCTGTTACTGTGAAAGTAACAACTTCCTCTACATTAGGAACATCATCTTCCACTGCGTCAACAAATACCTCCACACTAGTTTGGCCAGCAGGGATTAAGATATTCGGCGGAATGTTAAAATGTGAAGCCAAGTCACATGTCATTTTCACCTCAATCTCATTCTGTGATGCACGCTGTGTAGTTACATTGAATTTTATATTTCCACCTTCGGCAACTTCTTGATCCTCTGTTGATATATTTAATGAAGGATAGGTATCATCCTCAATCTTAATAGTTGATAAAAAATCAGGGTAGTCATTGCCTGAGACTGTGAATGTAACTATCGAATCATTGTCCAAAATCTCATTTGCTACAATCTGAGCATAGAAATAAGCACTTGATTGCCCTTTTGCTATGGTTATTGATTCTGGGAAAATAATACGTTCATCAGCATTGCGTGCAAGAGAGTATACTTCATCATTGATAGTGTTGCCACTTCTACTCAACTGAATTCTTACATTTTTTGAGTTAATTTCATCCACGTTGGCATTTGCTGGAGACATCACGAGCTTTTTCTGAACAGTTATTGAACTCGCTGTTTCTGCAATATTGTTTTCCTGTAACCATGAGGGTTCGCTAGCATCACTGTTCGGAATAAGTTTTACAGCAATACGGCAGTTACCGTCCATGCCAATAATAGAAGGTATGTTTAGTTCGGCGCTTCCATTAACGACTCCGCCTGCATTAACAGACTCTTTATGATGTAGCGTTCCCAATAATTTGGTCGTTCCTTGCTCATTCTTCAGAAGAATCAGCTCGCTCCATCCCCCTGTAGTTGGAAGACCGCCAATATTTGCTACTGACCATTTTACATTTACCTTCCCATCTGGGATTACAACTGTTTCATTTGCTAACACTTGAGAAACTTCTAAATCTGGCGATTTGGAAATAGTCACCTTGCCTGCATTAAAACTTGTAGTCAAGTTTGACCCTTCACGTGCACCTATTACGACATTCGACAATGTCAGTTGGTGTTGCGTTCCTTCATCAAGTGAATTTGATGCTGTTAATGATATCGACAGAAGTTTTCCTGTTCTTCCTTTTATTGCTTTATTTTTAGAAGAGAAAAGCATCGCCATATATTTATTGCCACCAATATTCTGAAATGTTACAGAATGTTCATCCGCACGCTCAGATAGAGTTGCAGATGATGTGTTAAAAGTCAGTCCCTCTGGAACAGACAGCGTAAATTGTACTGCAACAACATCGGCTGTATTATTCATGTTTATTGGCAAACTTATGGATTTTCCTTTAGCGACAGAAACGTCAGGAATTGTAATGGTATTATTCTGACCAAGGGCGGATGTAATCCCCAAAAGCAGAATATATACTGTTGATATTAAATGTGTACATTTCATATTGCTGATTATTATTTATAGAATTTTCTTATTGTACCATTGCTCTGGATGATATTTATACCGTTTTTGATAGCATTTCTTTTATATCCCAAAATGTCAAAGATTATTATTCCGTCTGCTTTTGTTTCGGATGAACTTCTGATATTGGTTGTGCTATTATTAATGAAACTTACCGATATAGGTTGTGCATCTATGTCAGACAGTGAAACAGAAGACACAGTGGCTTGAGTACATTCACCCAAGACAACATCTTCGTAGCTCGGTATCGTGCTTCCGTTAAGAGAGAAAGCAACAACATTCCCATTTGCAGTAGATTGTTGTAATCCCGCGCCATCCAAATTCCATTTCATATCACCTTCTGCTTTTATAGACAATGAAGCGACAGGAACTTGTGAATGCAAGAATAGTTTACCATCACTCATGTACATATATGCTTCAGTATCCGTAAAGGTATTAGCCTTCATCCCAACCTTGTTAATCTGTTGGCTTCTTGCGTTTATCGGCTGTTCATCGTTTGGATTCAACAATATATTTACAGTACAGACTACATCTTGAACATTTATATTGCCATCCTTAAACGTATCAGCCGCAGTAAAATTAAACGGATAAGTTCTATATCCACCAAATGCATACAAAATAGTTGTCTGAAGGTCTGTTGCATCCACTCCATTTACAAAATTTGCATCTCCTTGATTGAACGAGAGAGCAATTCTAAATGAGCTACCATCAGTTTCGTCATCGCCTGTCATGTTAAGTACATTCAGAGTATCACCGCTTTCACCGTGATATGCGTTCTGACTTGAAACGTATGGTATGGAAATCTGGTTGTCTGCAATCTTCAATTGCATAGCCCACACTTCAGAGTCGTATTTGTTGAATGATGACAAGTCCGATTTTGTACATAATAGGTTTAGTGAATCGTTATGTATACGATTTACCTGATCATAAAGCAGGATAGTAGGAACCTTGGTACCTATATCGCTCAGTGACAAGTCTGACATATTTAATTCTACGACTCTATCCATTTTCTGATGAGAAATATCTAAAGTGGCAACAGAAGTTGAAAGTACAGGATATAAATCCTCAAACTTATTGTAAGACGCATTTAACGAAGTTAGATTAGACATGCAATTACCTAACAAGCCAATGTTGCCTTTATAATTATTGTTGCTAATATCCAATTTCCTAAGGCTGTTGAATGCGGTTTCATTTTGCATTTTTTTCGCTGCAATGATAGCCGAAACATCACCAAACAGATTATTTCCAGAGAGGTTGATTACTTCAAGTTTCTCGAATGACATCAAAGAACTTGGAAAAGTTCCTTTCATCCCCTTGTTGGCTAAAGATATTCCAACAACATGACCCTCTTCTATCATCAGTTCTTCAAATGTGCCAACATTCTTTACTCCTTCTGCTATATTCCAAGTAAGAGACGCACCCATTTGCTGAAGTTCCGCAAACAGTAGAGCTAAGGACTGCCATTCCAACTCGTCAAATCTATAAATCGAGAAGGAACCCACATATTCATTCGTTTTTCCATAATACCAATCTCCATTAGCAATCTCAACGTATATGTCGTAATGTCCTTCGGCAGTTGGAGCTTCCTCGAGTATATCAGATTCACCATGTAGAGTGTAAGTGAATGTCACCTTTCCAACGCCAGGGTTTACTGACGCGACAGCATTGTGTTTCTTCTCATCACAACTTATGTCTTTATAAGGAAGTGTAATTGAGACAAGGTCATCGCTCAATGGCGCTTTGTCAATAAAAAACGCCTTGGTCAACTCTGATGTGTAATTGCCTTTACCCACGACGCAGAGTTTCGCTGTACCAGGGTATTTGCTGTCTGTGTAATATACATTATAATCTTTTTTATCCTCTAAAGCAGCGTATGACTCGTTTACAAAAGACCATACAGGGAAATGATCTTGTCCATTATAAATAAAACTGTCAGTAGACAACTCTATTTCACCAGTTAGCGGTGCTGGTTCTATTTGGAAAGTGCATGCCTTACGTCCAATCGTATATGGGAAAATCCCCTCAATATAGAAAGAAGCTGTTCCTACATTAACGTTATTACTAGACTTTTCTGCGGTGATCTGTAAATTAGCTATATCTGCACATTCCACCTTCTGATATATGGAATCGCCTGTATATGTTTTGTTGTTGATTCCAGAATATTCGTGAAATGATACATCTAAATATTCTATTGAAGGTTGCAATGTTGTGTTACCGACGTTATCTCTTGTACGGAATCTTATCACATGCTTCTTTCTTAAAATATCAAACATTGCAACAAGAGTTTCATTGAATCTACTACCTGATGGCATCATTTCTGTCAACTGATGCCATTCTTCACTGTCTTCAACAGCATACTCAATCATGCCCTCAATTCCAGCAGGACTTTCGTATGTTCCTTCCAAGGTTAGTTTGTGAGGTCGAGTCAAATCATTCCAACCTTCAAGATCGTCAGGCGTTACTTCAAAGGAAGATTTTGGTTCAAGGTTAACTTCACCTACACCTATGAGATATGAGAAAACCACAGTAGATCCAGCTGATATAGTCCTGTTTTTCCAACACCATCCCATTGCGCTGTCATAGCTACCGTCTTCAACCATAAAATCATCACCACTACTGTAATTGCCAACAATTTCGTTGGCTTCGCTATTATAACCGTAATTACCAAACCAATAATCACCAACAGATGTTATGCCTGCTAATCCTGCTCCAAAAAGGACACATAGTTGAACACCATTTCCATTCATCATAGTGAGACCGTACGTATTACCAGTAGTGTCTGTTCTACGAATAATTGGTGCCTGGTCATTATCGCCAATCATTACATCCCCATAAACACCTAACGAGATGGTTGCAACAGTATCTGTTATATTTGTAAGAGTGTAAAACACTCTTGCTAATTCTCCTTGAGGTTCTATGGAAGCCGTACATGAAACTCCGTTAATGGTTGTTCCATTTAAGCAATCAACAGATGTTGCCGAATTATTGTTAACTTGTATAGCAGCTGTGTAACCTCTGTTGCTATAAGTAGAACCATAATACAGACCATTGTAACACCCTTGAACGTCGATTGATGAGGAAGTTTGATGATAGTAAAGCATAGTGTTTCCAACTTGGATATATTCTGATGGAACACTATAACTAACCGAACGCATTTGAGCCCTTTTCGGTTTTTGCTGTGCATGAATTGGTACAGTCGTAACAATTCCTAAGATACAGAATAACAAGAATGCGCATTCTCTGAAATGAGAATAAAGAAGTCTCGCCTTTCTTTTTAAGATTAAATTACTCATTGTATGTGTTTTTAAAATTTACATTCGTCAACAAAACCGAGGTGTGGAATATTTAATGACCGTTGAGATAGATTATACATCCATCGTCATGGACAGCATATAGATAATACCGACTACTTTCATCAATACTATCTAAAGTGAAGTGTCTTCTCAAATAATAAGTAGAATTGTTTTCTTCCCAACTAGTACTGTAAAATGGTAGCACTCCACTATTACACAATGGTCCGTTTACAAACTCCCAATCACTATCACTGAATGAATTTAAATACCAATCTTGCGATGGTGTAGAGTCCTTCGACGATACAAATAGACCTTTTGCCTGCCAACTCGTTTTGGTTGCCTGGCCAAAGTTTAGAATTTCTTTGGCATTTAAATGGCTGTAACCTAATAGTAGTAAAGAGATTACCAAAAATGCTTTTGTTAATTTAAAATTTCTCATCTCGTTATGTTTTTTAATTTATTTATTGTAGGGATAGATGATCGGTTGCAAATATAAGTGAAAACGTTGAAATTAACGAGCTTTCAGCGAAGAGAATCACATCATGGAACTAAGAAACTTACGAAATAAGACTTTTGAGATGAATTTGTTTAGTCGGACTTACGTATTTATGTTCTTTTATGTATTACGACATCGCAATTTTGCTAAACATCATTTTCTTGACATAAAAAAGAGCGACACCAATTCTGATTCGCTCGTATTTCAATAATAAAGTTGATTAAGCCTTTATCTTAATGCTTTTATGATTTTCTTATTCGCCTTGTCAATGGCTTCGCTGTTGATATTTGATAGGTAGATGGTTGTGGTAAGCTGATTGTCGTGTCCCAGCCCTTTACTGATAACGGAAACGGAATATTCATATCTCTGGCCACAGAGCTCCATGTATGTCTTGCGGAATACATCGTAAGTGGTGCTTTTTTCGGATGGATACAAAACAGGTACTTTCAAAATTATACAGCAGCAAATTTGTTTTGTAATTTGCTGCTGTACGATAGAGTTAGGGATGTGTTCTTTTTTATTTCTTCATGAAGTTGAAGCCTATTTGTACCCCCTTGAATTGTTTTATCAATGAACTTACGTTTGTTAATGCATTACTCGATAGGTGTGCGGTGTTAATGGATTGAACGAATGAAAGTAATCTGTCGGCCTTAAACGTAATCTGTAAATTTGAGCCAGTAATCTTTACATTGGCTGTAAGTCCCATTTTTATTTTAGTGGGACTGAGCGTGATAGTCGCTTTGTCCAGCTTATAAGTACCCTTCGTGGTATATCCTTTAACCGTGCATGTAAAGGTCTTGTCGCTGTTAAACGTTAAGACCATTTGACCTGCAGTGATACCATATTTACTTAGACTTTCTGCTAACTTATCTTCTATACCTGATGCGGCAAGGGCTCCTCCTGCTGCGCTGAGTATATTCTCGCTTTCGAAAGCAATAGCAGGTTTAGAATAACTCCATGTCCCAGCAATATTTTTCGTCGTAACGGTTTTTGTCCCGATGAGTGAGGACAGGAGGTTTTTGGTTGCTGTACCATTTGTCAATGTCGCTTTTGCTTTATTGAAGAGGTCGGACATTTGGGCTTTACCTTCCAAGGTACAAAGAAATAAGGTCGAAAGTATAAGACCCTTTAAGAGTAACTTTTTCATTGTTGATAATTTATAAAATTGTTTGTTGTTAATTTCCTATCTTTATTTTATATCGATTTCCGTTCACTACCATAAGATAAACACCTATACCTATCGCGTTCTTTTGAGTTACGTGCCATAGCGGCATGTCGCGTAGGTAAGTTCCGTTCATAGAATATAATGTGGCAATACTATTGGGACGCTCTGTAAGAAGTGCATCAATACTTAATGGCGCGTTTGTTTTAAAGATAGCTGTAAATGGTTTCGATTCTATATAGGTGGTAGCTAAAGCTTTTATATGGATGGTATAGTGATGTTCGGATAACAGTTTGGTAAAGTGGTATGCGTTAGAGGTAACGGTGTCTCTACTTATTTCTGTATCGCCATCCATTAATGTGAGGGCATATTTTTCGGCATGTTCAACCGCAGACCACATTGCTTTGAGGCTTGTACATGTAACGTCTTCAACTGTTATTTCTTTCGTTGGTTCTAAAATTCCATCTGCCATATAAGCGAACCGTATCACACCCTCGTGTTCCGTTATGTTTCTGATAACAATATCCATATACGTACCTTTATAAGCTATATCGCAAGGCGTGGTAAACGATGTCAATTCTGTGTTGTTTGATAAACCAGGGTAGGGATCCCCTTTAAAAGCGGAGCTACTAGGCGTATTGCTTAGTACGCCATCTGCTGGTATGATGGTGACTCTTGGATGGTTTACATCGCTGTTTACCGTATTAGAGTTCCAAGTAGAGGCATGAAAGTCGATATGGTAGACAAGCATACCCGATCCATACATAGAGGCATACCATGGAGAGGTTGGTTGTCTGTTTTCGAGTAAATAGTATTCATTGCCTGTTTTGTCGTGCGGGTTTAGAATCTTGTATACCGTTCTGTCTTTTGAATTCAAATCTTTGAGCGTTACCATCTGTTTCATCGGCTGTAGTACAGTAGGTGTGATCCAACCTAGATAACTGCGCTCGTAAGCATTGTAACCCATGGGTGTCTTTGAATAATTGTTAAAACATCCTTCATCCATTAAGGACCAACGACTAAGACCAAAAGAGGTGCCTGGCCCGTAAAAGTCGGGGAGCCCTAGTAAATGTGAGAATTCATGGCAGAATAAGCCAATACCTTCTAACTTGTTTTCCTCCATTTGTAAGGACAATTCATTTATTCCAGAAAAGGAGTTGAACGTTTTGTTTTTATTCGCTTTAATTGTATAGTTAAACATGGTTTTCGCCCAAATGCAACCTTCATCAGCTCCTATATATTGTTCACCTAAACCTGCGTAGATAAAAGCAAAAGAATTACTATCATAGACAGAAAAGTCTGCACCAGCTTCTATGGCTTTCGTTATAGCCTCTTGGGCTAAAAGTCCAAAACGGTAATCCTTATTGTAACCTCCTGTATTAGATCCATAATAGTAGTAAGTGTGGCTTACCATCACTTTTCCAACCACTTTAAAGTGCGGTTGGAATTGTCCATCACTTTGATCTACAAAGTAATCGCGAACACTACCTGTGTAATCACTTTCGGTATAACCTTTTGCATTGAAATGCTTGTCGTAGAACGTGACAGCATCTGCGGTTCTAAATTTCTGATCTGTAAATTCTATAAGTAGAATTGGTATCGTAGGACTTCCAATTGAACGCACAGAAGCTTGTTCTTGAAAACCAGTACTTCTCGTCTTTTTCTCTGCGAGTTCCGCCCGATTGATATACTTATTCAATCCTTTGACAAGATCTTCTTCATAAAAGGAACGGCTCTCTTGGTTGTGAGCAATAATATTTGTACTTTTTATCTCATTGTTTGTTGTGATTTCTGCATAGCAAAAATCGCCATTGCTCTTCTTTGATAATACAATTCCATCTAGTGTTATAAAATACGAGAAATATTCATTACCACATTTCCGAAAAGAAAGTTGCGAACCATCGCTTTGAATGATTGTAGCAAACTCTGGAAATGCAGGACCTGCAAATAATTGCATCGAAAAGAGTAGGCAAAAAAGGAGTAGGATCTTTTTTTTCATGCCTTCAAGGTATTATTTATTTTTTATTTTGTCTATAAAGGTGCGGTTCATCTCTATAAATCGTTTGCTATTCGTTTGAAACGATTCTTCTGATAGCTTGTAAGCGTTATTCAGATAAGTGCCAAAGACTTGTACAAAATTCTCTGGCTTTTTCTTTGCTGTAGCACACGTAATCACGTTCAATCCTTTCTCTATGACCTCCACGTCTATAGTCGTTCCCACATTTAATGGATCCCCGTCGCAATGTATTGCTCCTTCTTTTTCACGCGTAATGCGTATCTTCTTGCTCTTAAAGGTTTTGATGTGACTATTGCTGTTGAGTGTCTTGTTAAAAAGTTGAAACGCTATTTGTGGTGCTTGTAAATAGTTGAACGGTTCCATAATTGTAACGTCCATCAGTCCATCGCTCATCGATGCATCGGGACAAATATATGCATTGTTACCATATTGCGAAGCATTGGCACAAGCAATCAACACGGCTTTGTATTGAATGCTTCCCGTTTCGTTCTCTATTGTATACGTCTCAGGTTTGTATTGCAGCCATTCTTTCAGCGTACTATCTATATAGGTCAACAAGCCTCGCTTTCCTGTCTCGGCAAATTTCAGACTGACAAAAGCGTCAAAGCCAATACCACACGTGCAAAAGAATGGCATCTCGTTCACCTTACCATAGTCGAGGGACTTAATATGGCATTTGTTGATAATCTCAATAGCCTTTTTTGAATTAATTGGAATTTGAAGATGGCGTGCCAGTCCATTGCCTGATCCGCAAGGTATAATGCCTAGCGTTGTATCGGTATGCACCAAGGAGCGAGCCACTTCGTTTATCGTTCCGTCACCGCCTACTGCCACCACTATATCGATTCCTTTTTCAGCCGCATTTTGGGCTATAATAGCCGCGTGCCCTGCGTATTGGGTCAGGGCTATTTCATAAGAGAAGAGATTTTTATCAATAAGTTTGTGGATATTATTGATTATAATTTCCTTTCCTCTTGTTCCCGATATAGGGTTTGCTATAAAAATGATATGTTTCTTTTTATTCTCCATAACTCAGGTTGCAAAAATACGATTTTAATTCTTCATCTCATAGAATAAGAAGTATAATTGCATCCTTTAAATAGTTTTCTTGCCAGAAGCGCTTTTGTTTGTTTTAAAATTCGTATCTTTGCGGGACTTTTAGTGTAATTTCACACAGAACAAAGTAAATATTTTCTAAGTATGAGTTTGTTACAAGATAAATTAGCGAAATACGATTTGCCACAGAAATATATGGCACAAGACGTATATCCTTACTTTCGTGAGATAGACGGAAAGCAAGGTACAGAAGTAGAAATGGGTGGACATAAGGTGCTTATGTTCGGTTCCAATGCTTACACAGGCTTGCCTGGTGACGAGCGAGTCATTGCAGCAGCTGAGAAAGCGCTACATAAATATGGTACAGGTTGTGCTGGTTCTCGTTTTCTGAATGGAACCCTTGACCTCCACGTTCAGCTCGAAAAAGAGTTGGCGGAGTTTGTAGATAAAGACGAAGCGCTTTGTTTTTCTACGGGTTTTAGTGTGAATGCAGGTGTTATCGCGTGTCTTACAGGCCGAGAAGATTACATTATCTGCGATGACCGCGACCATGCTTCGATTGTAGACGGAAGACGCTTGTCCTTCTCTACCAATTTAAAGTATAAGCACAATGATATGGAAGATTTAGAAAAACAGCTCAAACGCTGTAATCCTAGCTCTGTAAAATTGATCATCGTAGACGGCGTATTTTCGATGGAGGGCGACTTGTGTAATTTGCCTGAAATCGTTCGCCTAAAGCACAAGTATAATGCAACTATTATGGTGGATGAAGCGCATGGTCTTGGTGTTTTTGGACGACAAGGACGTGGCGTATGCGATCATTTTGGCTTAACGGCGGACGTAGATCTTATTATGGGCACGTTCAGTAAGTCGCTTGCTTCTATTGGTGGATTTATTGCAGCCGATTCAAGCATAATCAATTGGCTTCGTCACAACTGCCGTACGTACATCTTCAGTGCTAGTAATGCGCCAGCTGCTACAGCAGCGGCAATGGAAGCATTGCATATCATCCAAGAAGAACCCGCTCGCATTGAAGCGTTATGGGATGTTACCCATTATGCACTCAAACGTTTCCGCGAAGAAGGTTTTGAAATTGGAGAAACAGAATCACCGATTATTCCTCTTTATGTACGTGATGTGGAAAAAACATTCATTGTCACCAAGAGGGCTTTTGACGAAGGGGTCTTTATTAATCCTGTCATACCACCTGCTTGCGCTCCGCAAGATACGTTAGTACGCTTTGCCCTGATGGCAACTCATACGAAAGCACAAGTAGATAGCGCTGTTGAAAAACTCGTGAAAGTATTTAACGAATTGGATATTCTGAAGAAATAAGATATCTCATCTCTAAAATAAATAAAAAAAGAGTTGATTGACACGCTGTCAATCAACTCTTTTTTTATTCGAAAATAAAGGGAACCCAGTTCCAAGCCCATTTGCTACCATAACCTTATAAAATGTGGCAAAAAACAATAAGTAGAACAGCCCGTGTTCTTAAATAAGGAATCGCTATACTCTCTTGATTTGTTAAACTTAGAATACTGCTCATTTCAACCATTCTACAATTCTTCCACAGGCCAACCCATCTCCATACGGATTCATCGCCTTGCTCA
>JAVVVP010000051.1:0-18218 GCA_036652575.1 Bacteroidaceae bacterium | reverse complement strand
GGGGGACGCAGAAAGGGTGCTTTTTTACTCGTCTGAGAGAAGCTTTTCACCCACACGTTCGAGCGAGATTTCACCGTTGTCTAAGCGGATACGTGATTTTGTTTCGGTGCAAGGTGTGAAACGCACATGCACCGACTTGATCAGGGATGGAGTAAAATGGGCAAGGGTGTCGGATGTAGCACTCTTTAAAGAGAGACGGAACGAGCCGAGATCGCCCAAACGAACGGTGCGTCCCGCTAACAGTTGTTGCTCGATTTCTTCTTGCAAGGCCGACACCAGCCCTTTTACATCGGGAACGGAAAACGAGCATTCGCGCGATATATTTTCGCAAATATCGTGTAACGTGACGGAGAAAGAGCTGACAACACGAGCACAATAATTTGTTTCGTGCGTAGAAGGATGGATCAGTTTTACTACTTTGTACTTCATTTTTAGTTCTTGTTAATGGATAAAGGAAAAGACAAAGATACAACCTGAAAAAAGGCGTGTGATGCTATAGTGATACTATAGTGATGCCAAAAAAAGATTTTCTACGGTCTTCCGTCCATTTTATATTCTTGTATATAAAAGAGATAAACACTTTCAGAAAACAGAACTCAAATAAGCAAAAAAACGGCCGCGGACGAATTCTAAAAGGAGTGCGCTCGATGTAACAAAGGAGCGCGCTCCTTTGTTCTTAAGATCAAAGGTTGGAGTTTTCATTCCTCTTCTTTACAGGATATTAAACCTTTGTGCCTTCAGAGTGTCAAAAGATGGAAAAACAATTACCATGAAAAACCTCTTGCTTTGCACTCTTTTCTGTTTTGTTACATCTCTTGTGAAGGCACAAAGTCTTAGCGGGAGAGTTGTGTGCAGCGATGATTCTTTGAATGCCGTAGGAGCTACGGTCTGTTTGCTTCGTCCCATCGATAGTGTGCTGCTAAAAGGACGTATCTGCGATGCTAATGGATATTTCTACTTCGATAAATTGGAAAAAAGAGAATACCTCGTATCCATTAAATGGACAGGTTATACACCTATTTATATAAAAGCAACTATAAAAGGAACGACCACGCTACCCACGGCCATATTGAAACCACTGGACATTCTAATTGGCGAAGCAAGCATTACGGCACAAATACCACCCGTTATGATCAAAGAAGACACGGTGATGTATAACGCGGATGCTTATCACGTGGAAGAAGGCTCTACGCTAGAAAAGCTAATAGAGAAGCTGCCTGGAGCAGAAATAACAGAAGATGGCGTGCTTAAAATAAATGGGATCGAATATAAAAAGATACTCGTAGACGGTAAGGAATTTTTTAGTGACGACCCAAAGACAGCTCTGAAAAATTTGCCCGCTAATTTTGTGAAACGCATCAAGACCTACGACCGCAAATCGGAACAGGCTCGGCTGACTGGCATTGACGATGACGAAGAGGACAACGTGATCGATTTGGAAACAAAAAAAGGAATGAAAAAAGGTTGGGCAGGAAATGCCTCTGCTGGACGAGGAACAGAGAATCGTTACGCAGGAAGTCTTACGATAAACCGATTTAAAGAGGATCAATTGGCCTCGGTTATTGCCAATGCTAAAAACGACGAGAAACAAGGCTCCACAGCCTCCAAGTTTATAGGAATCACCCTTGCTGATCAAAAAGAGAAAACACTGAAATGGAGTGGAAATATAAGTTATTCGCACACCAACACCACGAACCTAGACCGTCACCATTCCGAAACACAGTTCACCGACTCAACGGGACAAAGCGTCGCGAGTGAAGCGCAGCAGCAGCAACGAAAGAATAACGTCCTCCTAGACTTTCAATTGGAATGGAAGCCCGACACCATGACCACCTTACAAGTACATCCCAAATTAGGATTTAGCAATGGCAATGATGAGGATAAAAACATTTCCACCACGAGTCGTTGGCTAGCCCACGGAGACGGTACCGATAGCACAAAACTCACGGACAAAAAATCACTCGGCAAAAATAGCTATCAGAACATAGAAACCAGTCTATCAGCAAGGGCAGTCAGACGGCTTAATTCAAAAGGCAGAAACATATCGGTAACGATAGGTTACACCTATCGACAAAATCAATCCGATCAGTACTCTGCATCCGATGTGCTGTATTGGTTGCGCCCCACTCAAAGTAAAAAGTACAACCGATACCAAGACGGAGAGAGTACGAACCGCCGCTTCAACGTAGGACTCACCTATGTTGAGCCTTTTTTTAAGAACTCTTTTTTACAACTACAATACACGTTTAATTACCAAGAAGCAAGCGCCAATCGCTATGGCTATTCATACGACTTACCACACGATGCCACAAGCACAGATTGGAACGAGATAGACTGGGGAAAAGTGGAGGTAGACACCGCGTTGAGCAGTTGTAATGCAAGCACCTACCTATCCCATCAAGTGGGCTTGAGCCTTCGGCACCTTTTTAAGAAATTGAAATTATCTTACGGCATCAATCTCTACCCACAACGCCAAACCACGCAGCATTTATTTGGAGTAAACAGTCAACAAGGAGCACTTCAACAAAAAGTACTCAATTGGACACCCAACGTAAATTTTTTGTATCGCTATTCGCGTAGAGAACAATTGCGCATCACCTATAATGGAAGAAGTCAAGAAGCCAACATTCAGACGATGCAAGAGGTTATCAGCAAAGTGAATCCGCAAAACATCCGCTATGGGAACCCTTCGCTAAAGCCCTCGTTTACACACCGAATCAACCTGCGCTACAACCGGTCCTTTGAAGAAAAACGGCTGAACTACACGGGCAACGCCTCGCTTACCGTAACGAACAACAGCACCTCGAACTTAACACTCTACAACGCAGAAACCGCTTCCAGAATATCGAAAATAATGAACATCAACGGAGTATGGGAAATGAACGCAAATTTCAATTTAAACACAACGCTCGACAGTAAAAACCACTTTAGCCTTAGCACCTTTACCAGTACAAGGTTCGGAGGTAGCAGCACCTACAACACCACTCCACTCTCACTGTCAGACCTCATAGAAGCAGGCATCACCCACCCCTTTGGAGAGATGACTCCTAGCGACGTTGATCGTTTCTTGGATGTGGCAAAAGTGAATCACATTAAGCGACTCAACCTACAGCAACGCCTATCTGGAACTTATCGAGGTGAAAAGGTGAACCTAAATCTGTACAGTAGCATTGCTTACTCGCGCGTGAGAAACAGCGTACAGAAGCAACAAGCAGGTAAAGAAACCGCAGATCTCCGCACGGGTGGAAACCTAGAGGTGCAACTCCCCTTTGAAATAGAAATAGCAACCGATTGTAATTACCTTTGTCGCTTTGGTTATCAAGGTTCATCAAAAAGAAACGAATTGATATGGAACGTTCAATTGTCGAAAAGCTTTCTAACCAAACGCCGCGCCACGCTGCGACTACGGATTTTCGACCTTTTGCACCAACGAATGTCACTAAGTCAAAGCGTTCGAAATTTAACCACGCGCACCACGGAACACCATTCGATACAAAGTTACGCGATGCTTACGTTTCTCTATAAAGTAAATACCTTTGGGGGAAGAAACAGACAAAAGTAAAGAGAAAGGCACTTTCAAAGTGAAAAATGCAAAGTAGATTTAGCAAAAAAGCGATATTTTCACACTACACCCCTAAAAAAGTAAAAAGCAGGTAAGATATTTAGAAATAAACGCGAGCAAAGCATTACAGAAGGAATGTTTTTCGTAATTTTGCTGCGGTAACAAGAAAGCCTCGTGCTCTCGGACTTACCAAACAAGAGAGAACTAACACAATAAATTCAATTTATAATTAACAAGTATGGCAACATTAGATTTAAGCAAGTACGGAATCACTGGTGCAACTGAGATTCTACACAACCCCTCTTTCGAAGTACTCTTTGCAGAGGAAACCAAAGCAAGTCTTGAAGGCTTTGAAGTAGGTCAAAAAACAGAACTCGGTGCAATAAACGTAATGACAGGTGTTTACACAGGTCGTTCTCCTAAGGACAAATTCATTGTTAAAGATGCTACATCCGAGAAAACAGTATGGTGGACTTCTGACGAATACAAGAATGACAACAAACCTACAACGACCGAGACTTGGAATACATTGAAAGAAATTGCGAAGAAAGAATTATCTAACAAAAAACTTTTTGTGGTAGACTCTTTCTGCGGTGCAAACGAGAACACTCGTATGAAGGTACGCTTCATCATGGAGGTAGCTTGGCAAGCCCATTTCGTAACCAATATGTTTATTCGTCCTTCAGCTGAAGAACTTGCAAACTATGGTGAACCAGACTTCGTTGTTTACAACGCATCAAAAGCAAAAGTAACCAACTATGCAGAACTTGGTTTGAATTCAGAAACAGCTGTTGTTTTCAACCTTACAAGCCGCGAACAAGTAATTATCAACACTTGGTACGGTGGTGAGATGAAGAAAGGTATGTTCTCTATGATGAACTATTACCTTCCTTTGAAAGGTATGGCTTCTATGCACTGCTCTGCAAACACAAATGATAAAGGCGAGACCGCTATTTTCTTTGGTCTTTCAGGAACAGGTAAAACAACACTTTCTACAGACCCAAAACGTATGCTTATCGGTGACGACGAACACGGATGGGACGATGAAGGCATCTTCAACTTTGAAGGTGGTTGCTATGCAAAAGTTATCAAGCTAGACAAAGAGTCAGAGCCAGATATCTACAAAGCAATCCGTCGTGATGCCTTGTTGGAGAACGTAACAGTAGACGCAAACGGCAAGATTGACTTTGATGATAAGAGCGTAACAGAGAACACACGTGTTTCTTACCCTATCAATCACATTGACAACATCGTTAAGCCTATTTCAAAAGCTCCTGCAGCAAAGAACGTTATCTTCCTTTCTGCTGATGCTTTCGGTGTATTGCCTCCTGTATCTATCCTTAACTCTGAGCAAACTAAATATTACTTCCTTTCTGGTTTCACCGCTAAATTAGCTGGTACAGAACGTGGTATTACAGAGCCAACTCCAACTTTCTCTGCTTGTTTCGGTGCCGCTTTCTTGAGCCTACACCCAACAAAATATGCTGAGGAATTGGTTAAGAAGATGGAAAAATCAGGTGCTAAGGCTTACTTAGTAAACACGGGTTGGAACGGAACAGGCAAGCGCATCTCTATCCGCGACACACGTGGTATCATCGATGCTATCCTTGACGGTTCTATCAACACAGCTCCAACCAAGACAATCCCAACATTCGACTTTGTTGTTCCTACAGCACTTCCATGCGTAGACCCTGCCATCCTTGACCCACGCGACACTTACGAATGCGCTTGCACATGGGAAGAGAAAGCAAAAGACTTAGCTCAACGTTTTATCAAGAACTTCGCTAAATACACAGGTAACGAAGCTGGAAAAGCTCTTGTAGCTGCTGGTCCTAAGCTCTAATTGCCAATAGGCAACGAAGAACTACGTGTTACCTAAAAAGGAATTCACTTAGTTTTGAAACTACATTAAATGAGGCGGTTCATGAGAGAATCGCCTCATTTCGTTATGACCGAAAAAAGCATAAGAAGATTTCGATTAAAGGATAAAGCAAAAATAAAAGCATGGCAAAAGCAAAGACAGCCTACGTATGTAGCGAATGCGGACAAGATTCAGCAAAATGGGTGGGGAAATGCCCCTCATGTGGAGCATGGAATACGTTTAAAGAAATTGTCATTACCCCTTCATCACAAAATCAATCAGCGACAGCAACCTTCGCCGCTATGGCAGGGCTCGAAGCTCGAAATGCCATACCGATGGTTCTGACCGACATTGTGGCTTCGGAAGAAGCTCGCTACGATATGCACGACGAAGAGCTCAACCGCGTTTTGGGAGGAGGTCTTGTTCCTGGTTCGCTTGTACTCATAGGTGGAGAACCTGGCATCGGCAAATCGACCTTGATTCTGCAAACCGTGATGCGTATGGAGCGACGCGTACTCTACGTAAGCGGGGAAGAAAGTGAGCGACAAATAAAATTGAGAGCCAACCGCATTGGTCATGCGAAAGATAATTGCTTTATTGTTTGTGAAACCATGCTAGAACATGTGTTTGCGAACATCAAGAAAGTGCAACCCGAGTTGGTGGTCATCGACTCCATTCAAACGATAAGTAGTGACACCAGTGATAGCGTACCTGGCAGTACTTCTCAGGTGCGGGATTGCACGACAGCCCTTCTGAAATTTTCGAAAGAAAGTGGTGTACCAGTCCTTATTATTGGGCACATCACGAAAGAAGGTTCTATAGCGGGACCAAAGATATTAGAACATATTGTAGATACCGTGTTGCAATTCGAAGGCGATCACCACTACTTATACCGCATTTTGCGCAGCATTAAAAACCGTTTTGGAAGTACATCAGAACTAGGCATTTACGAGATGATGCAAGAAGGGTTACGCCCCGTAAACAATCCCTCTGAACTGTTGCTAACAGAAGCAAACGAAGGGATGAGTGGCGTAGCCATTGCCGCCGCCATAGAAGGAGTTCGTCCGTTCTTAATCGAGACACAAGCTCTTGTAAGTACCGCGGCTTACGGCACACCGCAACGTTCCTCCACGGGTTTTGACCTGCGACGCTTAAATATGCTATTGGCAGTACTTGAAAAGCGTGTAGGCTTTAAACTTTCTCAAAAGGACGTATTCCTCAATATAGCAGGAGGATTGAAAGTGACAGACCCCGCTATTGATTTATCGGTAATCGCCTCCGTGCTATCAAGTAACGTAGACACGGGTATTGAAAGAGCAGTAGCAATGGCAGGCGAAGTGGGACTAAGCGGAGAAATACGTCCAGTTGTACGTATCGCTCAACGCATTGCCGAGGCAGAAAGACTCGGATTTAACCGTATCATCATACCAGAGCACAATCTCAAAAGTTTTGACAACAAAAACGTAAACATAGAACTTATACCCGTTCGGAAAGTAGAAGAAGCTCTAAGAGCCTTGTTTGGATAACAAAGAACTAAAACAAAAAACATGATACAAGACATCACACTACGAGTATTGCCTCAAGTTGCAGCATCAGACAAAAGTCTCGTGCTCTATATTGCAAAAGAGAAAGGCATCGATGCCCGCACCATTAAGGCTGCACGGATTACTCGCCGTAGCATAGATGCTCGCCAACGAACGATCTATATCAACCTAACAGTACGCGTCTTTATCAACGAAGAAGCATCACAAGCACTTTTTCAATCGATAACCTACCCGCATGTAGGAAACAAACCTCGCGTAATTGTGGTTGGAGCTGGACCAGGAGGCTTGTTCGCTGCCCTTCGTCTCATAGAACTTGGGTTACGTCCTATCGTTCTTGAGCGCGGAAAAGACGTGCACGAACGTCGTAAAGACATCGCTCTCATCTCGCGTGAGCACAAGGTAAACAGCGAAAGCAATTATTCTTTTGGTGAAGGAGGGGCAGGTGCATTCTCTGACGGCAAACTTTATACTCGTTCAAAGAAACGAGGAAATTCGGAAAAAATACTAAGCGTTTTTTGTCAACACGGAGCTAGTACCTCTATTCTTTCCGACGTACACCCCCATATTGGTACAGACCTCTTGCCAGGAGTTATCGAATCTATGCGTAATACCATTCTTACTTGTGGCGGAGAGGTTCACTTTGAAACACGTGTAGATCATTTTATCATAGAGAACAAACGCCTTGAAGGAGTTACGACAGCGAATGGGAAAACCTTCCATGGACCTGTTATTCTTGCTACAGGGCATTCGGCACGAGACGTTTATCGGCAACTACATAGCGATGGCATCGAGCTTGACATCAAAGGCTTGGCTGTCGGTTGTCGCCTTGAGCACCCTTCCTCACTCGTAGATAGTTTGATGTATCATCATCGAGAGGGCAAAGGTGATTATCTGCCTACGGCTGAATACAATTTTGTTTCGCAAGTAGAAGGACGTGGCGTTTATAGTTTTTGTATGTGTCCTGGCGGTTTTGTGGTGCCTGCAGCAAGTGGACCGCAACAAATCGTAGTAAACGGAATGAGTCCAAGCAATAGAGGCTCAAAATGGAGTAATTCAGGTATGGTGGTCGAGTTACATCCAGAAGATTTAGACGAGCCTTCTATCTCTACCTTTATGCAAGAAGCCATGCAAGACGAAACTTTTGCTTCCGCTCACGAAGATTATGCCGATACGCAGAATCCACTCCGCATGATGTACTTTCAAGAAGCGTTGGAACGTCAATGCTGGGTACAAGGAAATCGCCGACAGACAGCACCAGCACAACGTATGACAGATTTTGTGAACCGTCGCCTCAGCTACGACCTACCAGTATCGTCTTACAGTCCAGGGCTTGTTTCTTCCCCTCTCCACTTTTGGATTCCTCTGTTTATCACGTCGCGCTTAAAAGAAGGCTTCTTAAACTTTGAACGCTCAAAACATGGTTTTCTAACAGCAGAAGCTGTACTTATAGGCATTGAGACACGCACCTCCTCGCCGATACGAATCACACGTAATAACGAAACACTACAACATTGTAGCACAGAAGGGCTCTTTCCCTGTGGCGAAGGAGCTGGATATGCAGGTGGCATCGTATCGGCAGCGATAGACGGAGAACGTTGTGCCGAAGCCGTAGCAAATTGGCTAAATAAATAAGGAATAATCAAACAAACTAAAAAGAGAACAGAATTATGAGTTTTAATTTACCCCAAAGCGACAAAAAAAGAGTTGTAATCGTTGGCGGAGGATTTGGAGGATTACGCCTTGCAAACAAGCTACAAAAGAGCAACTTTCAAGTGATCTTGATAGACAAGAACAATTATCATCAATTTCAACCACTTATCTACCAAATAGCCTCATCGGGTATTGACCCAGGAAGCATTTCGTTTCCTTTTCGAAAGCTATTCCAACGACGTAAGAATTTGTCATTCCGTATGGCAGAAGTACGTTCCTTCTTTCCTGAGCATAAAACGATACAAACTTCTATCGGAAAAATAACCTACGACTACCTTGTGTTCGCCGCAGGTACAACGACCAACTTCTTTGGTAATCACAATATAGAAGAAGCCGCAATGCCTATGAAAAACGTGAGCGAAGCCATGGGCTTACGCAATGCGCTACTTGATAACTTTGAGCGTGCATTGACATGCGCCACCGACCGCGAACGCCAAGAATTACTCAACATTGTTATTGTTGGAGGTGGAGCAACAGGCGTAGAAATAGCGGGGGCCCTATCTGAGATGAAAAAGTGGGTTTTACCAAAAGATTACCCCGATATGCCCAACAGTTTAATGCACATCTATCTTATTGAAGCGGGCGATCGATTGCTTGCAGGAATGTCACCTCATTCTTCAGAAAACGTAGAACAGTATCTTCGAGAAATGGGTGTAAACATCCTTATGAACAAAAAAGTAATTGATTACCAAGACCATCGAGTCATGCTTGAAGATGGTAGCAGTATTGCCACACGCACCTTTATATGGGTAAGCGGTGTAGCGGCACAACCCGTAGGCAATATAGATAAGGAGTTGATAGGACGGGGAAACCGAATAAAAGTAGATGAATTTAATCGCGTTGAGGGTTTTGAAAACGTTTTTGCCATTGGCGACCAATGTATTCAAACCACCGACAAACACTATCCTTATGGACATCCACAACTTGCACAAGTAGCCATTCAGCAAGGTTCTTTGCTTGCTAGCAACTTGAAAAGAACCGAAAAAGGAAAAAGCTTAAAACCATTCAGTTATCGAAACCTCGGTTCTATGGCTACGGTTGGGAGAAATCGTGCTGTGGCAGAATTTAGCAAATTCAATCTAGGCGGTTTTATCGCTTGGGTGATGTGGTTAGTCGTTCACCTTCGCTCGATTCTTGGTGTAAGAAATAAAATTATGGTTCTCTTCAATTGGATGTGGAACTACTTTTCTTACGGTCAATCGCTACGCATGATCGTCTATGCCAAAAAAGCAAAAGAGGTTCGCCGTAGAGAAGAACTTTTGGCATCCACTCACTGGGGAACGGATATGCTCTCCGAAGGTCTCGAAGACGGAGAAAAAGAATAGTAAAGTAAAAAGACAATCGATTTGATTGTCTTTTTACTTTTTTATTCCTATCTTTGTCCCCGTTACGGTCCGAACTTTGGTTTGGCTAAGAGGGAATCAGGTGCAAATCCTGAACAGTTCCCGCTGCTGTAAGTCTCTTTATCCTTGGAACGAAAGAACCACTGCCCAATTAAAGATGGGTGGGAAGGTTGTTCCAAAGGGAGACGAGTCAGAAGACCTGCCGCTTAACAGTCCTATTATAAGTCTGAGCTTTCGGGAGTTAAAGCAGAGATCATGATTAGAGCAGTTCTATCCCTTTGTTTTTACAGCGGTTATAAGCTCTTTCGTATTCTCTTTTATCTATTCGTTTGCTTCGCTACAGAAAAGAAAAAACAAACGACAAAGATATGAAACTTAAAACATTCACCATTACAAAACGCGACGGATCTACCGCCTCGTTTGAGATTGAGAAAATAAGAAATGCCGTAGTCAAAGCCTTTAATTCACTCAAAATTGAAGCAAGAAATGAAGCTGTAGACAAAGTGCTCGCTCACCTACGTTACTGTAACGGAATGAGCGTTGAGGACATTCAGAACCAAGTAGAAAAAGCGCTAATGGAAGAGGAACATTATGATGTAGCAAAAGCATTTATGCTCTATCGACAAAGACACTTTGAAGACCGTGAGGTTCGAGATAAACTGCAATTTCTGATGGACTATTGCGATGCTAAAAATCCCGCAACAGGTAGCAAATACGACTCTAACGCAAACGTAGAAAATAAGAATATCGCTACACTTATTGGAGAATTGCCAAAGTCTAACTTTATTCGTTTGAACCGTCGTTTACTCTGCGACCGTATCAAAGAGATGTATAATAAGGAAACGGCCGATCGCTACATTTATCTGCTCGACCACCATTTTATATACAAAAATGATGAGACCAGTTTAGCAAACTACTGTGCAAGTATCACTATGTATCCATGGTTACTTGGTGGAACGACAAGCGTAGGAGGAAATTCCACGGCTCCAACCAATTTGAAAAGCTTTTGTGGAGGATTCGTCAATATGGTTTTTATCGTTTCGAGTATGCTAAGCGGAGCCTGCGCCACTCCTGAGTTTCTGATGTATATGACTTACTTTATTGCTCTTGAATATGGCAATGACTTCTACGAACACGCTGACGATGTGGTAGATTTATCAAAGAAACATCGTACGCTTGACAAAATAATAACCGATTGCTTTGAGCAGGTGGTTTATTCCATCAATCAACCAACTGGAGCCAGAAACTTTCAAGCCGTATTCTGGAATATTTCCTACTACGACCAATACTATTTTGAGAGTCTCTTTGAAAACTTTTACTTTCCTGATGGGTCACGCCCTGATTGGCATGCACTAGATTGGTTGCAACGCCGCTTTATGCATTGGTTCAACACCGAACGCACAAAGACCGTCCTTACGTTCCCCGTAGAGACCATGGCATTGCTTACTGAGAAGGGGGATGCAAAGGACAAAGCGTATGGAGACTTCACGGCACAGATGTATTCCGAAGGACACTCCTTCTTCACCTATATGAGCGATAATGCCGACTCTTTAAGCAGCTGCTGTCGACTTCGTAACGAAATTCAAGACAACGGATTTAGTTACACGCTTGGTGCTGGTGGTGTATCGACAGGATCAAAGAGCGTACTAACCATCAATCTTAACCGCCTTGTGCAAGACGCTACCCGTCAAGGAAAAAGCTACGAAGACAGTTTGGAAGACATCACAGACCTCGTACACAAAGTACAACTTTCCTACAACGAAAACCTTAAAAGCTTGATGCAAAAAGGGATGCTACCACTCTTTGATGCAGGTTACATCAACCTAGAACGTCAATACCTGACCATCGGTGTAAATGGACTCGTGGAAGCTGCCGAAAGTTTAGGGATAGAGATAAACGACAATGCAGAATACCTGTCCTTCGTGCAAAAAGTACTCGGTATTATAGAGAAAAAGAACAAAGAATATCGTACAAAAGAAACACTTTTCAATTGCGAAATGATACCTGCCGAAAACGTAGGCGTAAAGCATGCAAAATGGGATAAAGCCGATGGTTACTTCGTTCCACGAGACTGCTATAATAGTTATTTCTACGTGGTAGAAGATGAACAAACAAATGTGTTAGACAAATTTCGTCTTCACGGGCGCAACTACATCCAACATCTAACTGGAGGATCGGCTCTGCACGCCAATCTGTCCGAACATCTCTCTTTCTCCCAATACCGACAACTCTTGCGAGTGGCGGCCAACGAAGGTTGCAACTATTTCACATTCAACATTCCCAACACCGTGTGCAACGATTGCGGACACATCGACAAGCGATACCTCAAGGAATGCCCCAAGTGTCATAGCAACAATATCGACTATCTGACGCGCATCATCGGCTATCTCAAACGAGTAAGTAACTTCTCTGCCGACAGACAGAAAGAGGCGGCAGAAAGAGCATACAGCAAACCCTCGGGATCCGAACTTCACGCATAAACAATGGAAAAACAAGAAGCAGAAATAACTAAAGGAAAAGACATAGGCCTACTCTATACAGACTACAGCATTGTATTTCAGGAGATACCTTCCGAAGTGACTCTAGCCATCAATCTCTCTGGGTGTCCCAATGCTTGTGAAGGTTGCCACAGTCCGCATCTACAAGAAATGATAGGCGTACAGCTCACGGAATCGACGTTGAGAGAACTGATCACTCCCTATGAGAAACACATCACCTGTGTGTGCTTTATGGGTGGAGATGGTGCTCCGCAAGAGGTGATGAAACGCTGCTTGTTTCTGAAAAAACATTATCGGAAAGCCTTCAAAACCGCGTGGTACTCAGGAAAGCAGGACTTGCCCCATCCCTTTTGCGCGGAATCGCTCGATTTTGTGAAGCTTGGCCCATACATAGCTCGAAAAGGACCTCTTAACCAAACCACCACCAATCAACGACTCTATCGTGTGTTACCTGACGGGGAAATGCAAGACATCACAGCTTGCTTTTGGAAATCTGCTTTTTAACATCGGTCAAACTGCATCTTTCTGTTGTTAATATATAAATGTTTGAGGCTCGAAATCGTTCGTTTACTCAAAACGATACAAAAATAGCATTCAATAAGAACTCATATTAATGGAATCATTGACAATAAGCAATATAAATAAGAAATGGGAATCTTAAACCAGAGTTTAAAGCCATCGTGCTAAAGATTTTCGCTTTCCAACAAACGCTCTATGAGACGTGGAACAGCATATTGAGGCAATTCGCTTGGTTCGACAGCGATAAAACCAGGCAGAAGCAACTGTTCTTGTATTCCATCCTTTGATGGTATGGAGAGTTTATAACTATCGACCGAAAGAATTTGGTGAGAAAGAACGTGACGCACCTGTTTCTTTACGACACGAAAAGAAGTTCCAGGAAAACCAAGAAAATTGCGAACGGAAGGACTTGACAACACCTGTTCAACGGATGGCATAATCGGGAATTCCAAGAGCAACGGTTCGTAGAGCCCCTTCCAAATATCTTTTCCAGTTCGCTTGCGGAGATATAAATACCCATCTGCATAAATAAAGATATAAACGAAGTAACGATTCGTCTGTTTTACCTTTTTCGTTTTCACGGGGAAACATTCCACCTCGTCCCTTCGAAAAGCTTCGCAAGCATCAGAAAGAGGACACGATACACAATCGGGAGAAACAGGTACACATTGCATTGCGCCAAAATCCATTATGGCCTGATTGTAGTGCGCAGGATTCTTTTTATCGAGTAATTGCGTTGCCAAATTTGCAAAAAGACGCTTGCCCGCTCCTCCATCTATAGGTTCAGCAATTGCAAAATAGCGCGAAAGGACTCGATATACATTCCCATCGAGTACAGCATAAGGCATATCGTACGCAAAAGAACAGATGGCAGCAGCAGTATAATCGCCAATTCCAGACAGCGCGCGAACGGCAGAATAGGAAACGGGGAAACCACCTTGTTCCACCACACTTTGTGCTGCTTTGTGTAAATTTCGAGCACGAGAATAATAACCCAATCCCTGCCAAAGAGAAAGAACTTCATCCTCCTCTGCACCCGCGAGCTCCTCCACAGAAGGAAAACGCGCTATAAATCGCTCATAATAAACAAATCCTTGAGCAACACGTGTTTGTTGTAGAATTATTTCGGACACCCAAATGCGATAGGCATCCTTTATGTTACGCCAAGGAAGCTCTCGCCCCTTCTGTTCGTACCACCATTCTATTTTTCTATCAAAATCTGCCATTATATAAAAGAATTAACTGAATAACCACCACTTCACAACAAAAAAGACAATAGGAAGAAAAAGAGCAGGCAAAAGGTTTAATACCTTGCAATCTTTTATCTCGAGAATCGCTAAACCAGAAGCTGCAATAAGAAGACCTCCAACAATCGATAGTTCGGTGATAAGAGCATCCGAAATCAGCGTCCCAGCATAGAGCGAAACGAGATAAATGCCTCCCTGCCATAAAAAAAGTACGGGGGCTGCAAATGCCATGCCTATACCATAAGTAGAAGCCAACACCGCAGACGTGACAAGATCAAGAGCAGCATTCGTAAACAAGTAAGTATTATCACCATACAAAGCACTCATAAGCGGCCCCACCATAGAAAGAGTCCCAACACAAAAAAGAAGAATACCCGTAGTCAAGCCTTTCGCCAATTCTGAACCCGACACTTTAGATGCCAAGCCTTTAAAACGCCCATCTAAGTTGAGCATCGTACCAATCAATCCTCCCACAGCAAGGCACACAATAAACAAGACAGGATAGTTACTTTTAGGCAAATAACTCACCACAGCATTAACGCCTAACACGGTGGCAGCCAATCCCATTGTTGTATAAAGAGCTTCCGAATACTTTTTGTTTAGACCTTTGCGCGCAAGTGCCCCTATGACGCTTCCACTTAGAATAGCAAGCGCATTTACGATTGTTCCTATCATCACATTTTAATTATAGACTGCAAAGTTACTCTTTTCCATAAAAAAAGCGTAACTTTGCAGCGCTTGAATTATAAGCCTTTATAAAAATAACTAGTAAACAAAGAATATGAAACGTAAGATTCAATTTAGTCTCGTTTACAGAGATATGTTCCAGTCTTCGGGAAAATTTCAGCCTCGTAAAGACCAATTGGAACGCATTGCTCCCGTCATTATCAAGATGGGTTGTTTCTCACGAGTAGAAACGAATGGCGGAGCCTTTGAGCAAGTAAACCTGCTCTACGGTGAAAACCCGAACTTAGCCGTTCGCGCCTTTACAAAACCATTCAACGAAGTTGGTATCAAGACACACATGCTCGACCGAGGTCTCAATGCGTTGCGCATGTTCCCTGTCCCTGCCGATGTACGTAAGTTAATGTATAAAGTAAAGCATGCTCAAGGTACAGACATCACTCGTATCTTTTGTGGACTTAACGATGTGCGTAACATCATCCCAAGTATCAAGTATGCTATTGAAGGAGGAATGACCCCTCAAGCAACACTTTGTATCACGACCTCTCCTATCCACACAGCAGAATACTACGCAACGATTGCCGATCAATTGATTGAGGCTGGTGCTCCCGAAATCTGTTTAAAGGATATGGCTGGCGTGGGTCAACCTGCCATGCTCGGTAAGCTCACAAAAATGATTAAGACCAAACACCCTGAAATCATTATTCAGTATCATGGTCATTCAGGCCCTGGTCTATCAATGGCTTCGATTCTCGAAGTATGTAACAATGGTGCGGACATTATCGATACAGCCATCGAGCCTCTTTCTTGGGGAAAGGTTCATCCAGACATCATCTCCGTACAAAGTATGCTAAAGAACGAAGGTTTTGATGTACCCGACATCAATATGAACGCCTATATGGAGGCTCGCTCTATGACACAAGAGTTTATCGACGACTTCCTCGGCTACTTTATGGATCCAAACAATAAGCTAATGAGTTCTTTGCTCCTTGGTTGCGGATTACCAGGAGGTATGATGGGTTCTATGATGGCAGACCTCAAAGGCGTTATGTCAGGTATCAATATGATACTTAAGAACAAAGGTGAAGAACCTTATAGCGAAGACCAAATGCTCGTTAAACTATTCGATGAAGTAGCTTATGTATGGCCTCGCGTGGGTTATCCTCCCCTCGTTACACCATTCAGCCAATATGTAAAGAACATCGCGCTGATGAATTTGCTAACCTTAGCAAAAGGCGAGCCACGCTTCACCATGATGGACGACAATATGTGGGGTATGATACTCGGTAAAAGTGGAAAGGTTCCAGGCGAGATAGCTCCAGAAATCATAGCTCTTGCAAAAGAGAAAGGCAAAGAATTTGTGACAGCCGATCCTCAAAGCTATTATCCTGACGACTTAGAGCGTTTCCGTAAGGAAATGAAAGAGAATGGCTGGGATGAAGGTCCTGATCAAGAAGAACTTTTCGAATTTGCAATGCACGAGCCTCAATATCGCGATCTTAAGAGTGGCGTAGCAAAGAAACGTTTCCTAGAAGACCTTCAAAAAGCAAAAGACAAAAAGATGAGCACAGGCTTCACCGCAGAAGAGGCTTCGGCACTCAAACATGCGAAAGCTGATCCTATCGTTGCACAAATCGGAGGTCGTATCCTCTGGGAAGTAAATGGCGATGGCGAATGTCAAACAAGCATAGAGCCCTACATCGGAAAAGAATACAAAGAAAACGAAACATTCTGTGTGATAGAGAATATGCACGGGCAACTCGTTTCTATCCCCGCCAATATGGGTGGTAAAATTGTAGAAATTTGCGCGAAACAAGGCTCAAGAATAAACCGTGGCGACATCATTGCCTACATAGAGCGTTTGTAAGATTCAATAGCTTAGAAGAACTAAACGTGCCCCGTACATATTCATTGTACAGGGCACGTTTGTTTCATATCCATAAGAGGACACAAGAGGAAAAAGAAAAGGTAACAAATACAAGCCAAAGCTTGCACAGCATTGTTTTTTATCTTAATTTTGCGTATAAATAACATAGAGAGGTCTTTTAGACCTAATAGGTAATGACAGCATCTTTACAAACACTCCTTACAATAGGTGTCGGAAGTTTCTTTGGCGGCATCTCTCGCTATGCCATAGGACAAATCGTGAATGAGAACATAGGAGATAGTTCTTTCCCTTGGGCAACCTTCTTTATCAACGTAGCAGGCTGCATTCTCATCGGAGCCCTCTCCGCCATTTTTCACTATCTATACAGCAATCACTATTCTTGGGAATTACTCCTTTCCGTTGGTTTCTGTGGTAGTTTCACAACATTCTCTACCTTTATAAACGAGAACTTCTACTTAGCCCGTACAAACGAAATATTCACAGCTATCATCTATACCGCTTGTAGCTTAATTTGCGGACTCTTTGCACTCTGGGCTGCATATAGTTTTGTGAGAAACTTTATCTGTTGAAACAAAAAAACAATCAAGAATGAAAGCGATGCTATTTGCCGCAGGGATGGGAACGCGGCTCAAACCACTCACAGACCATCTTCCCAAAGCACTTGTACCCGTAAACGGACGTCCGCTACTCGACATTGTGCTCCGTCGTCTACAAGCTGCTGGAGCAACGCAAGTAACAATAAACGTACATCACTTTGCCCAACAAATCATCAACTACATCAATACCCATCCCTATGAAGGTGTGTCCATTAAGATTAGTGATGAAACCAACGAATTACTCGAAACTGGAGGAGCACTAAAAAAAGCGACCCCGATACTTACCGCCGATGGCAGCAATCGTCCTATTTTGATACACAACGTAGATATACTCAGTAATGTAGACCTTCACGAATTCTATACAGCTTCTGACAATGCTGACGCCACGCTACTTGTAAGCAATAGAGAAACTCAGCGATATTTACTCTTCGATTCCAAAATGCAAATGGTGGGCTGGACAAACATTGCTACAGGCGAAGTCCGTTCTCCTTATCCTGATCTACGTGTAGAGAACTGTCAACGTTTTGCCTTTTCGGGTATTCACACCTTCTCTCCACGTTTACTACCTTTCATGGAATCTTGGCCAAACAAATTTGCCATCATGGACTTCTATATAAAGCTATGTTCCTCCGTCAAAATTAAAGGTATTTTATCCCCCAATCTACGTCTTCTTGATGTTGGAAAACAAGACAGCATATCTACTGCCGAAACTTTTCTGAAAACATTATAGGAAAAGCAAAAGACAAAAGAAAATAGCCACTTTCCC
>JAVVVP010000050.1:0-18248 GCA_036652575.1 Bacteroidaceae bacterium | reverse complement strand
CCTCGCAAGGACGAGAAATAAAAACAGTATGAATAATACGAACGCACACCAAAGAAGAGCGGTTATACATTTGCATGTACAACCGCTCTTCTTATTTGTATTTAGAGTATTGCTACTCCCTCTTTCATCTATTTTTTAGGGAAAGGTAAGAACCAATTCTTAGGATCCTTCAGCTTATTGTAAATAGCTGGTTCTGCAATGTCATTAAGACCATCTTTTCCGGTATTATTACGACGAGCGATCTTCCATGCGAACCATTCATTTCCATCCGTTTTGTGATTTGAAATACGCATCAAGTCTTGATAACGATTACCTTCAAAACAAGTTTCAAGAGCTAATTCATCAACAATAATATCCTCTACGGCTTCTTTAATTTCAGCTGCCAAATCCTTTTTCACCCATGCTTTCAACTCATACGAACCTTCGCTGACAAGCTTTTTTGTGTGTTCGAGTAAACTTTCATAGTAGGCTTTTTGTGCCGTTGGAGTCATTTTTTCTTTACGAGCTTTGTTCTCAGCCATCTTCTCTGCGACCATTTTAGAGTACGTATAAACAGTATCGCAAAAACCATCAATTCGTCCACAGCCACGACAATGTATACCCGTTGTATTCCCATCAAACTGAGACAGTTTATGATAAACCATGTAGTCCGTCTTTTGTGCCGTTATTCCTTCTGTTGGACTAATGTAATAAGCATAGCTAGTACCTCCTGGATTGGTATTAATCGTTTGAACCGTATCTATACGTGTCTTTAATGGAGGAATAGTCATTCCTGGTTTGTAAGGTTCTCCATTAACAGAAATCGTATCCCCTTTTGCATTAAATTCGTAAGTATTCGGATCATACTCTACTTCTTCTTCTGAATAGAAAGGTAAAGAATAATTACTTAACCCATCACGCAACAGAGCGAAAGCATGCTCTGGGAACCCAGCCCGATTAATGGCTTCAGCATAACGGAGATAAATCAACGCTTTGCGATAAATTGGAATTGCATAGTGCATTGAAAATTGATAAGGATTTGCATCAGACGTAGAAGACGTACTACTTGAAGGAGGACAATATTTCGCTATAAAGCGATAGGACTCACCATCAATTGAAACCTTAGGGGCTACCGCTACGATACGTCCATCACCCGTATCTTTTGCATATTTAATCATTTTATTTTCATCATCTGAAGTATAAAGACTAATAACCTGCTTATCACTTACAGCCTGATAATTAGGTGAAGGAGCTATCTGGCGATACGTTTCATCTGCTTCAACACTGATACTTCCACTTGTTACAGCAGTTGTTGTTCCATCTGGATTCTTTATTGGAGTCGTATTTTGACGAGACTCTGTTGAAAATCCATAGATATTTTGAACGCGTGTTAAAACCGTTCCAAACGTTGAGTTCGAGGCACTAGGTATCAATGTTAAATTCTCATTTTTATTTTTACCTTTCGAAAGATCCTTACCATCCGTATAGGAATTGAACGTCTCTGTTAAATAGGAGCCACTAGACACTGAATACGTTTTAATGTCATTCATAAGCCATTCAGAACAAAATGTTTTTGCATTTTCAGGATAAAAATAGGAGATACTATTCTTCATGAATTTATAATACTTGCGTGCCGCAGTCTCATAATCATTCTTAAGTAAATAAAGATCACCCATTATCGCATCAATCGGGAAATTACAAGCCGTAGAATTCACCGAAGCTCCAGCACCTGAAGAATATTCACCATAGCTAAGATAACCATAGATGTCTTGCCATTCTTCCGCACGTGCCAACCCTTCTTTAAGTAAGAGTTCCGCTAAATTGTCTTTCGTTGCCTTTGGAGCTGAAGTCATTAACTGGATGGCTACGTCTGAGTCCTCTACAAAATTGGTTACAAAAGGAACCGATCCGTAGTTTTGAACGAGTTGTAAATAAACCCAAGCACGCACCGCTTGAACCTGAGCATATTCACGGCGCATATAATAATTACCATCCTTCACCGCTGAAGAATCAGTACTTTGAAGGTAACTATTGCATTGGTTTATGACATAATAATAGTCTGCCGCACGCAACAAGTCATTCGATCCATCTACAGGATTTTCAAAATTCATAAGACTATTGATACTGTCACTTGTATATTGCGTAGGAGTTGAAAGATCACTACGACTCTCGCCCAAGATTACATAACGCTCTGCAATATTCTGTACACTTTTAAGAATACCCCAATAACGATAGAGTGTATCATTATTTGCAGTTGGTCCGCTGAATCTATCCAAATCAGGAGTCAGCATATCTGAACAGGAAGAAGTCGTAAAACTCAATCCCATTAAGAATATAAGTAAACTTACAATTGATTTATTTTTCATATTCTTTATTTTTTACAAGTTAATGGTAACACCTAAATTAAAGTTGCGGTTTTGCATTAAATAACCAGCATCAATACCCTGATAGAGTACACTGTTTCCGCAAGAAACTTCAGGATCATTTCCTAAATATTTCGTGATGGTAAAGACATTATTCGCCTCTCCCCAAACGGTAAGACCCTGCAACCAACTAAGAGCAACTGGCAACTTATAAGTAAGTCTTACTTTTTTGAGTTTGAGATAAGAACCATCTTCAATCCAACGATCAGAGAAGCGTTCATTATTAACCCAAGAATCACTACTAACGGCCATAACACGTGGCATATCCGTTTGCTGACCTTCGTATGTCCAACGATTCACGACAGCAGTGGTTTGATTCCACAAATTATTAGATTGTTCTAGTTGAGAGCGCTGATAGTTGTAAACATCATTACCAAGAGAATACTTGAAGTTCAAGTCTATCGTCCATCTTTTATAGCTCAGCGTTGCAAACATATTTCCATAAACACTTGGATTTGGATCGCCAATTTCAACCATATCGGAAGCTGAAATCCAACCATCACCATTAACATCTACAAACTGTACATCGCCCGCTTTAAATTCGCGGTAAGGATTTCCGACAATTCCAGTAGGATAACGTAAGTAACCATATTTCCCAGCATTAGCAGCTTGTTCATTGGTAGAGAACACACCTGCCGTCTTATAACCATAGAAGACACCAGCGGAAGAACCAACAGCCGTTAGGATATTGTTCTCTCCATAAATAGAAGAGCTGTAGCCATTGATGGTAGACAAAAGTTGATCATTGGTACCGTTTTTCGTCAAACTGTAATTATTGATTACATTTTCGGTAGGTAACTTTGTAATTTCGTTGATATAATGTCCTACACTAACTCCTGCCTGAAGTTTCCAATTCTTATTATTAAGAATGACACCATTTGCGTTTACTTGAAAACCTTTATTCTCTAGCTCTCCGCTATTCGTCCAAATATATGCCAAACCAGCCAACGTTCCAGCCTCTTCTTTTACAAGAAGGTTCGACGTTTTTGCATAAAACAAATCAACACCGAGGTTGATCCGATTGTTGAAAAAACTACCTTGAAGTCCTACATTGAAACGACGCGTTGTTTCCCATTGTATTTTAGAGTTTTGGATATTCGCTAATTGCAAAGCGGTTGCTTTATCCATAAATTTCACGTTTTCAAAGTAAGTACGACTTGCATAATAATCTACATTGTCATTACCCGTTTCCTCATATCCAGCAGTAAGTTTCAAATAATTAACCGCCTTCGCACGGAACCAAGGTTCTGAAGAAATTAGCCAAGCTCCTTGAATCGAAGGGAATAGTCCCCACTTTACGCCAAAGAGTTTTACACCCTCTTCACAATTTTTCCCGAAACGAGAAGAAGACTCCATCGTTGTCGTGACTTGTGCGAAATAACGATTCTTATAATTGTATTCGCCATTCAAATAATAAGAAAGACTCAACCATTTATCATTAGAACCACCATAGCTACGATACTGAAGATCATAAGAGAAATTAGGCATTTTGTCGTTCTGGTTATTGTAAGCTCTCAAATAACTGTTTGAGTACATAAAAGAAGACATGCGGAAACCTCCAAATACATTCAAATAGTGTGCACCCATCTGTTTTTCAAAGTTCAAACGGAAATCGTTGAAAACGGTTGTTTCTTTGCTAAACTGAGACTTCACTGCACTAGTTACAGTACCCAATCCTTCTACTGCCTTTTTAGGAGTACCATTGATGGGCAAGTAGTATTTTTCACTGGTTCGGTTCAACTGATAGCTAAAGCGATTCGTAATCCATAAAGATTTAGAAATCTGATACTTTGGTTGAGCATTCACGCTAAACAAAGTTTGCTCTTGGTAGTTTTTATTTGACCCTTCACCATTCAGAAGTGTCCAATAAGGATTCACCAAAGCCGCGGTACCAAAAGATTCGCCAAAACGGAACGGATTCATTAAGTCATCATAGTTTTTACCTGCGAGTACCTTATCAGACGTCATCAATTTATTCGATTGAGTGACATCATCCCAAACCGTCACATACGCTTTTTCGCTAAGCATGGGAGATTGAATGAGCCCCAAAACATTTGGAGAAGCGATATTACTCGTTGAATAATCAGAAGCCCAACCATTGTCGTGTAAACTATATGTGCTACGACCATAAGAGATGTCTAAGCTCGTGCTCAATTTATCAAGCAAGTTTATATCTGTATTAAAGCGTACATTTAAGCGATCATATCCATTGTTCTTTGCCGTAGCATCTGCCTTCGTATACCCTAAAGCCAAATGATACATTGCCACCTCATCACCACCGTCTACATTCACCTTGTAGTTTTGAGTAAAAGCTGTTTCATACAACTCTTTTTGCCAATCTGTATTGTTGTGATACATCTTATAGTACGTATAAGTAGGATCTTCATTTAACCAAGGGATACTCGTTGTGGAAGCCATATCCTGTCCTATCTTCGTTGTACCAATAAGAGATGACGCATAATTCCGATATTGTCCGCCATCCATCATCTTTGTTTGAGAAGGGCTTGTTTCGAAGCCACCATACAGACGTACATTGATACGCGTTGCCATGGAATTACAGCGTTTTGTGGTAATCAGAATGACACCATTGGATGCTTTCGCACCATAGAGCGCTGTTCCATTTTTAAGCACCTCTACAGTTGCTATATCTTCGATGTCAATGGCATTCAGAATATTATTGAAAAAACCATTGTGAATGGTCGTGCGATCATATTGCATATCAATAATCACACCGTCCACAATAACAAGCGGCTGTGCCACAGCATTGAGCGAATTGACACCATTAATAAACATAGCTGCACCTTGCCCTGGAATACCTCCGCGATTGATCGTATGAACCTCTGCTGCCAAATGATTTTCAAGTTCACCCTCAAGCGTTACTTCGCTAGAGTTAAGAATCGAACGTTTTGAGGCGGAAACTAAATTGGTTCCATCCGTAAAGATTGAACTAAATTTATCACTATAGATTTTGCAATTCTGTCCTGTAAATCCTTTTATAGGCATCTGAGTATTGCTAAAATCTGGAGAGGAGATAAAGAGTGATGTCACAAATTTTGGAACGGATATTTTATAACTACCGTCTTCATCTGTCATGGCGGTATATGCTTTATTATTCAGTGCTTGAATACGCACACCTGACAACGGTTTATTTGTTGCAGCATCGTAAATTATACCTGACACCTCTACCATTTCATACTTAGGAAGAGCAATCTTTTTCTTCTCCTTACGTACTACAGGTACATTTTCTGCTTCTTCTGCCGAGTAATCCTCTTGAGCATAAAGTACCGTTGTACCAGATAACAAAAGAAGACAAACGGAAGCTCTTAATGCTTTCTGTATAAAATCAATTTTATTATAATTCTTCATTTCTGTATGTATTTTAGTTAACAAGAGACTATTTATTCTTACCATCATCTTGTCCTACAAGGTCGATACAATCCAAGTTGAACTTATTGGTAAACTTATTTCGATCTGCTCGATTGCTTAAGTTCGTGGAAAGAGTAAGCACAGTGCTTATTTTTTTTGCTGATAAATTATTAATGGCAAAAGGGAACTTGAAATTATCGAACAATTTAACGCGACAAATTTGTGTTTCATCTGGAGTTAGATAACTGCAACCATCTGATATTTTGTCCGAAGGTGTTGTCACTTCCGTTATATCGCTAAGATTATCGATGTTTTTGCAATAACGTGTGATTCTCTTCCCTTCATTGTCAAAGAAAGACAAGGTAGCCGTAAAACGCGTAGGTTTTGTTTGTACCGTTGAATCCGTGATATTCATTGGAACTATCGTCACATAAATATCATAAGTACCAGAAAGTAGATAAGATAATTTAAAACTTACATTGGGATTCGCCGTTGCAGGCTCTGGGCTAAAGCTGGCATAGTTTGAAGAACTTACTTTACCAAGAACTTTTGGATTTTGAGTTAGCTCCGTCACAAAATTAGATCCAACAATATACGATCCAGAATTTTTATCAAAAGGTATATTTTTAGTATAGGTTTTATCCAAATAATAAGATCCATATTCTAGACGAGTAGAATCTTGCCACGTTTTGTTTGGTATATAATTGTAATTGTCTACCACAAAAGCATAACCATTACTCTGCTCTATGGGTGTCACGTCATCAAAAATAGATTTTGGTTCTTTGAGAAAACTACTAAAAGACCCTAACCATTTAAGCGAATCGGCAGTATTGACAAAGTTCTTTACTTTTTCAACCGTAGCCTCTTTAGCAGGGAAGCCTAAATTGGGCTGTTGATACAAACTAAAAAACATGTGTCCAAAAATACAACTATGCGTAGCTATATTTTTTAAAGAGTCCCCATTTTGAGGTTCCTGAACGAGTTTATTTGACTCATCATAATAAGATAGTTTAGTTGGATAGTTATAGAAACTTCCCACCAACTCTATGGCTTCTTTCCACGCTTTATTCGTTGGATACACCGCTAGGTACAAACTATCTTCACTACTAACCGATGATCCCAGCATCTTATTGTAAGAATAAAATACAGAGTCAACATAATGAATCTGACCATTTACGGTTGCACCAGGAGTACTTGCCGATGCCACAAAGATCACCGTATCTTGCTTCTCTACGTATGTCATCATATCGGATAAAGATGGATTTTCTTTCAGATATTCATAGATATTCGTAGAGTAATTCGCCATTCCATTTAGCATATAGAGCGTTCCATTCACAGAAGGGACCACCGAATCACCATAAACCGTTACTTTCTTAAAATTCATATCGTGAATGCCTTTTATATCAAAATCATTGACTTTGGTATTCAGCATTGAAACACGCTTATTACCCAATTCACTATTGGCATAATTAAAACGTGCTAAATGATTGCGTATAAATCGTTTTTCAACCGCCAATGTATCACCATTCGCTAATAAATCCAACCACTTTTTAGCATCGAAATTAGCCGACCCATTAAGCGGAGCCCAAACTGTAAAGTTTTGGTTCACACTTAAAAGATCTTTGTATGTGATACCAGACTTTGTATTTAAGTCGCTTCTTGTTACTTTCGTTTTAGATAAAATGTCGGCAAAGTCGCTCAAATTATCAACAGAGGAGATGTTCTGCCAAAGTGTTGCGGAAGAATTTGTTCCTTCCACACCTGCCATACCATTCTTCACATCAAAATGGTCATCCGTACAAGAGGTCATGCCTACAACAACTGTAAGCCCCATCAATCCTCCTTTGATCCATTTATTATATAAGTTATTCATATTCGTGAATTATTTAATTTTTTAATTATCCGTTTTACCACTTATCTTCCACTTCTGCGCCGTTATAAACTGACTTTGGAACAATTTCTAGATAGTCGAAAAACAACTGTGTATTTGTACTCTTCAAAACTGATTTGAAACGTACATAATACGTTTTTCCTGCTTCCATCATTCCCGTCCAAATCACTTTACGAACCGCTGCATTCGATGAACCGTCATCTGTGGCACCTTCATTACGGAAGGATTTAGTCGTACCCGTTGTACTACTAAAGCCAAAATACATAGGGCTCTTTAAGTAACCATGGTTCTTTAGATTTTTATCGTTCTCGTTATTAATCATTGGATCCTCTCCATCTTTTACCCATCCTGTAAGAGTCGTTTTCATTTGAAGACGAATATCAATAGGTAGTCCAATGGCAGAAAGATTCTTAGGGTTTTCACCAAAATAAATTTGAGCCATACCACGCTGATCGTTGATATTTAAGCCGTAACGCAATTCATACGTACCCGTCAAAGGTACAGCGGGTAAACGAAGCGTAATATCATATTGACCCGTGATATTAAATTCATCACCTTGAAAATCCTTCCAACCTGCCCCATAACCAGAAAGATAGGTAGGAAGTGTTTCTTTAGAGAAACGGAAGTTATCAAAGTAATCTTCCTTAAAGTGAAAGTCCTTATACTCTGAAATACGACGAAGGCCATTGGTAACCATTTCGGGGAGTAGTGCGCAAAGGTCATAACGCATTCTTTCGTTCAATATTTTATTGGGTACATCCTTATCGTAAACTAAAACATCATCGATCAAATAATAATATCCATTGAGCGAATTGTTATCATAATTACCATTATTGGAATTGATAAGAACTCCTGGACGACCATTATCGCTTATTTCAGTATATTTCTCCAATTCATATTGGCTATTGCGATTGATTCGTTTTCCATTGGTAGTTATACCTTCCGTAATTTTCATCAAGCGACGCCCTTTACCCATGGTTTCATAGTATTCCCACGCATTGATCGCCAAATCCGTTTTTGTATAAGCATAACCGATTTCACTATAGTGTATCACCAACTTATTAAAAGGAATCGCAGCTTTCAGTAAGTGATAAGACACAAATTGATTTACTGGATTTTCTGGACTTGTAAGCGGTGCATTCGGATCTGCATCAGGATAGTACGCACTACATTTTTCCTTAATCACGTTTAGGATCTCCTGATCCCAGTTTGTGATGTTCCCATTTGTTGGGTTGACCGTAATCTTAATGCCCCATTTGTTTTCAAGGGTTGCATCACTTTCCACGAAAGCGGTAAACCCATAATTACGATGGGCAGGATTGTCAATCAAAGCACCGCCCGATTGCGTTGGACAACCTTTTCCTTTTGGATTGAGTAAAACCCACTTTTCGTATACTTCGTCACGATATTTTGTCATCTGAGCAGCCAAACCCGTTTCTTGCAACAAGCGCGAGAAAATCTTGATGTTCTCGATTTGCTCCATCAATGAAGGTAACGCCGCATTCGAGGGTGCAAGCACGCGATCTAATTTATGCACTACCCCATTTTCCACCTCTATATCTTTTGCGATGATTCGCGACTTCGCATTCACACGAATACCACCATGAATGGTGTCAAAATCTATCGTTATATACCGGTCATCCAGATTTGTTTTTTCCAAAGCTCCTGAGCCTACAAAACTCGTTGTCAAATATGCTTCATTGTCCTTGTTGTCGATGATGCAACTTTTAGCGATGTCAGACGCTGTAGAGTCTGGAACATTGTGAATATCATAATCTTTTTGATCGTAAATCGAATCTAAAAAAAGCTGAATGGCTTCGTTTGTTGGAGCAAAACAAGTGTAATGCCCGCGCGTTGATAACAATTGATCCAAAGTAGACTGAGAGAGATTATTCAATTTCACCTTACTCAATATCATTTTAAAACTACTCAAATCTTCTTGCGTAGAAATATAATCAATCATGGTTTCTCCCGTAAATGTATACAAGTTGGAATCATCCACGTTGTCAGAACAGCTACTTAAGAAAGAAACAGGAACCACCGTTGCTAAACACAACAAGATAGCATATATTATTCTTTTTTTCTTCATAATGTTTAGTTTTTTGTAATTGTTTCATCCTTCTCCCAAACGGGGTTCTGTACCAAATTTGGATTTGCTTTTATCTCCGCTTTCAAAATTGGGTTGTACAAAGAATTCATAGTTCCCAATTTCGATTTAATCGCATTCGCATTCGATGCGTATTTTTTCAATAAGATGTCCAGCATTGGTTTGGTAGAGGCTTTACGCTCTGCATACCGTACTAAATCGAACCAACGTTTTCCTTCTGCAAAAAATTCACGCTGACGTTCTCTCATAATCAGTTCTTCCAATGCTTTCTGCGTTGTATAAGAAGCAAAGAGCAGACTGTTCTCATCCTTTAGTTTTGGATTAGAACGTTTAAAGACGGCATTGACCAATTCGAAAGCTTCTGCATTATTAGCTTCGCCTCCTAACTGAACAAGAGCCTCTGCCCGCATCAGCATCACATCACTCAAACGATAAACAATCCAATTCGCATCGTTTTGATAACGCTCACTTGTATATGTAACTCCTTTTGCTACATCTTCTGCATCGGTTGTCGTGATGGACTTTGAAGCATACTTATAAACATGGTATTCTGTTTGTCCTGACTTTTCATAGAAAAGATTTTCCCATTGACGTAAATCCGTGATACTATAAATTTTAACTTGATCATCAGGTTTAGCCGATAAGCCTTGAAATAAAAGAGAAGGACCTACAAGTGGATTTTTAGTATCCTTTGTTTTGAAATAATTTGTAACGGCTCCATTCTTCACACTTTCACCATTAAATTGAATTTCAAAAATACTTTCACGTGAATTTCCAGAACCAAAGATTTCATTAAATGCCTTATCGGTAATGGTCGTCGAAGAGAGGCCTTCCATGATTATTAACGGATACTTCTTTTCTAACGCTGAAGAACCGCTATTATTTCCATTTCCAGGACCATAGCTGTTTTCATATTCTTTCTTTATATCGTCAATAACCCATTTGGAATATTCCGCACATTTTGCATAATCCTCCGCTGCCATATTCGGATATTTAGCAACAGAATCAGGACTCGTATTCTTTGATGCTCTCCAAAGATAAACATCGGCAAGCAAAGCTTGAATACTACGTTTTGAAAAGCGTCCTTTGTTGAACACACTGTTACCATATTCTACCATACCATCGTTCTTCACACTTTCAAGATCTTGAAGAATGTTGGTCAGCACCACTTGAGAAGCCTCTCTTCTTGGTTTGTTATTCACCGCTTCTGCATCCGTATCAATAGAGTGGCTCACATAAGGGACATCGCGGAACGCCCGAACGAGGTAAAAATAATTGAGCGCACGAATCGCAATGGCTTCTGCTTTTACCGCTTGCCAATTACCCAATGAGAAACTAGGGTCTCTCGCCATAATCAGTTCCCCATGCTCTAGTACTTTATTCGCATAGTTAATGGTCGTATAAAAAGAAGCCCAATTGAACATACCACTAGTAGGCAACAAGTTGGCATTCATTAAATCTCTTATATCGTTGTTATTCTCTGCTTTTTGAGCGAAATTATCTGAACGAATTTCACCCCAAACAAGAGCTGGCTCCACTACATTTTTTGCCATATTAAGATAGGCAGCCCCTAACACACTTTCTAGGTCCTTTTTATCCTCCCAAAACTGTTCATCAGTCACTTGGTTCGTTGGATAAAGTGTCAAGAAATCACCGCAAGAAGACAAACCACCCAACAGCGTCAAGCATCCAGGTATAATCAGTTTTCTATATATATTTTTCTTTTTCATAATCAATCATTATTTAAAAACGAACATTCAAACTAAAAGTAAAGGAACTCGATACAGGGGTCTGAGAATTATCCATACAAGGACCGAATCCACTTTGTGAGTGCTCTGGGTCTACACCTTTATATTTACTCAAGAAGAACAAGTTGTTGCCCGAAGCCGAAGCCGTTAGGCCAGAGATACCAAATCTCTTCAACATGGCAGGTTCAAAATCATACTTAAGCTGTAGATATTGTAGGCGGATAAAATCTGCTTTTTCTACAAAGCGGTCATTTGCCAAATTATTCCAAGAATCACCCGCGTTTGAGTTCATCGCGCGAGGTATTTCAGTAATGTCGCCATTCTTTCTCCAACGCCAATTCACGGCTGTACTTTGATTCTTATTCGAACGCATACTCTCTGCATTTTGACGAGCAAGGTTGATCACATTCTGCCCAACACGCATGTTAAAGCTCGCTTTAAGAGTCCAACGACCGTAATAGAAATCGAAACCAAATCCGCCCGAGAATTTAGGAGTAGAACTACCTAAATAAACCACGTCCAATTCATTGATTTGACCATCATTGTTGATGTCTTCGTACATGGTGTCACCTCCACTAAACTTATAGTTTTTAGTACCATAACGATAGTACATAGGAAGCGGATTACCTTGTGCATCATAAATAATGTTTCCATTCACATCTTTTGCAATAGGACAAGAACTGTTTTCGCCACGTTTTGCAGCTTCTGCTGCCGTATTTTTTCCGAAAATTGTATTTTTTGCTTCATCGGCAAAATAACCACTGTGTTCATAGTCATAACGATAAACGCCTTTGTATTTGAAACCATACATAGAACCGAGTGCATTTCCGATCTGTACACGAGAGAGGTATGACATATTTTCATCTTTATAGTCTGCATTTTTACTTGCCAATACCGATTCGTCCATTTCTGTTATTCTGTTCCTATTTTGAGCAATATTGAAATGTCCTTGCATAGAGAACTTCCCGATTTTAAAAAGACGCTTGGTATTAACAGCTAACTCCCATCCTTCATTTTTCATCGAGCCTACGTTTGCATAAGCAAGAGAAGCAAATCCAGTAGTAGAAGGTATCGCAACACCTGACATCAAGAGATCTGTGGTTTTCTTTTGATAGATATTCAAATCAAATTGAAGAAGATCTTCGAATAAATTAAGATTGAAGCCAACATTCCATGATGCTGTTTTCTCCCAACGAAGAGACGTTAGCTTTAAGTTCGTAGGAGCAATGGCATCAATGAATTGACCATCTTTACCATAAGATCCTTGACTTGAATACATATTATACATCAAACCCTCTGAACCAGGTTGATTTCCTACAATACCCCAACTTGGACGTACAGCTAACATACTTATTACTTTTTTAAAAGGACGCATAAAGTATTCATCGCTGATATTCCAACGACCAGAAATACCTGGGAAATAACCCCAACGTTTGTCCTTTCCGAACTTGGTACTACCATCGGCACGCAACGTAGCATCGAAAGCATATTTACCCTTAAACGCATAGTGGAACGATCCCAAAACACCCATATTATGAGATTTTCCCGTACTTGTTCCACCAGATTGAAGATAAGCGTTCACCGTTGGATCGGTAACACCACTTGCTAGACCAGAAGAGCTCATGGATTGGTTGTTGCTATTACTCGTTGACATTTCGGCACGCACCATTGCGGTCAAGTTATGATCTTCATTTTTAAACCTAGGTGTAAAGATCAACGTATGACGGGTGGTAAAATTAAGGCTATTAGACTCAGAATTACCCGCTAAGTTGATTCCTTCAGTCCATTTTTTATTGGTAAGTTCAGAAGGATAATAATTATCATCCGATAAGGAATTGGCATTCAAATAAACCTCACCTGTATAGGTTAATTGCGTAGCGTTATCATCAATTCCAAGCAACTTATATTCCAATTGGAATTGAGGTTGAATGGCATACGATTTTTGTTTACGCCATGCCAACTTTGCAATGGCATAAGGATTACTACCCCCGTTTTTATCCAAATCTGCCATGTCGCCTAAATAGTTAGACGTATATCCATCAGGAGTTACGCCCGCATTTGAATAGACTGGAAACATTTTAAAATATTCACCCGTATTATAATAGGCTCCTTTTTCATAATCGTATTCATGACGATAAAGCGACATATTTGGCATTGCATTATAAGCGGCACCTAAAACATTGTCCGTGAAGTTTTTATTGTTGCTCGTATAAGTCAAAGAAAAGTTTGAAGAAAACTTGATACGGTCTGAAACATAATAATCAAGAACCATACGTGTTGTAAAACGGTCGAGAGACTGCTCTATCACCGTACCGACTTCATGATTGTAACCACCCGAAATACGGAACGTTGCTTTCTCACCACCACCCGAAATATTCAAGTTATAATCATGTGTCATACCCGACTGTGAAATTTCCTTCACCCAATCGGTATTCTTATTAAAGTTTGCATAATACAACCGACGCTCTTGATCATAATTCAACTCAACAATATTTGATGCAGAAGAATTTTGACTAGGGTTAAAATAGCCCTCTTTCAGCATCATGGTATACCCATCACCATTTAGCATACTCATGCCCTCTGGCTGCCATTTATCGGAGAACCGATAAGAGAATTCAACTTTCGTTTTACCTTTTTTACCACGACGCGTTTGGATTTCAATCACGCCATTGGCACCACGTGAACCCCAAATAGCGGTAGAAGCGGCATCTTTTTTAACCGTAATAGATTGAATATCATCTGGATTCACTTGCAGCAACTGAGCAAATTGCTCGTTATTATCCATATTTTGGATATCTATGTCCGTTGCCCCAAGAGACTCTAAGATGTTACCATCGACAACAATCAGAGGGTTCTGATCACCCGTAATCGTTGTGGTTCCACGAAGACGCATACTTGTTCCCGAACCTAAGTTACCCGAGTTGGCAACCACATCAAGACCTGCAATTTGTCCTTGTAGTGCTTGGTCGGCAGATTCAAAGGAAAGTCCTTGCATATCGTCCATATTCAACGATTGCTGTGCAATAGAGACCTCTCGTTCTGGAATGGTCAATCCATTTGATTTAATTTGTTTTTTACCGCGAACCACTGCGTCTTTAATCGCGATGGAATTGTCTCTCATTTCAATTTTAAAAACAGTACGATTTCCAATGGCTTCACTCCAAGTAGCATATCCAACGTATGAAACCTTTAGACGGTTCTTCGGATTGAGTATGGACATGGAGAAGTTACCATTCATATCGGTCATAGAAGCAGACACGGTACGATTGTTATTATCAACCTCCAAAACGTTTGCCATCATTACAGGACCATCCGATTTACTGAAAACATGTCCTGATATTCTTTTCTGCGCATAAGTCATAGAAAGACTTCCACACAAAATAAGCAATAGTAGATACTTTATCTTATTCATAGTATTATATATTATTTTTCTAACTTAAACCTAGAAGAAAATCTCTTGGCTGCATTTTCGGTCGTCCAAAAGCCATCGTAACGTCCATTGGGCAACTTTTCGAAATTGAGTACGCCATCAATTTGATGAATGACCGCAAACGAAGAGGTCATTATTTTTACTTTTGAGTTATCAAATTGGAAATCACGAGCCATGATATTCTTACGGTCTGTCACATTACGCTCATTACCTTCTATATCACTTATCTTCATTTGATTATTTCCCAAACGATTTACTCCAACCGTCAAATAACGGTTTGTTTTGGTATCTAGACAAGCTGTTTCAAATCTATTATCAGAAGTGGTAACCGCTTCCTTATCTGCGAACAACGAATTATCTTGAAAATGATACTTAATGAAATTGATTAAGCAAGTGATCATAGCACGTGCTTTCGCTTGATAAGCTTTGGTTGCTATATCTTCTTCTTCTGGAGTTATTTCTGCATTTCCTTCAATCTTAGCTTGCTCTGCTTTACAGTAAGCAAGAATGCTTTGCCACGTAGGAAGACCTTTTGCAATAGCATCTTTAATTGCCGCATTTGTTGGAATATAAACCGTATAACGGTACGTATTAAAGAAACGAACGTTGTAGTCTAAGCCGTTGTTGGATACAAAAATATAGTATTTCATGAGCTCTGCATTTTTCTTTGCAGGAGTATCAAATATTTCTTTGGGAGCCACATTGGCATCCTCTAAGACGACTGGATCCACTTGACAAAGATCAAAGAAATCTAAATAAGGACTTGTTTCCGACTCATTGTCATTTAAAATAGAATAAACAGACTTTGTGGTCGTTTGAATAGGTTGATCAATGATATACGTCATACCATTACCATATCCATTTGTAGATTGAGTTTTATCGTATACTTCCAAAACTTTACAAGGTTTACCTTCTTTGTCTGAATGAGTCTTTTCATTTTCAATTTGCCAACCACCCGATATTTCAAAGGTACTACCTGTAGTAGGATCTTTTGGTGTTCTTTTTACACGAATGGCACTTCCACCTTTGGTCAAGAAAAATTCATTTGTAGTATTCTCTATGCCACTAGTTCCATCTTCGTGAACGACAATATGATTGTCCATTAAGTCGCTCAAACGGTTGTTACGAACCTCATCCTTAATCAAAGACGTTTCGGTTTCTCCAATTTGACCTGTCTCGCGATTGTAACGAGCCCAATTGGTGGTCATCTTTCCAGTACGCTTAGAATAAGACATTTGGATGACGCGCGGTGTAGAACCTTCTGTGAACGACACGGGGTCATAGTAAGTACCTAACGCTTGATCTGTTGGAACAAAGAAGCTAAAGCGAGAACTCATTGCCAATAAATAAGCAGAGAAAAAAGAATTTAGAGGTGCTGAATTAGGATTGGTAACATACGCATCATCCGCCGTAATGGTCCAGTTGAATATATGTGTATTTTCGTTTACCAAAACAGGTGCAGATACCGATGCGTATTTGGCTGGGGTATACACCTTATTTAATATATAGACAGCGCCATTGTTTGCCAACAAACACGTATCAATGATCGATTTATAAGCATCTACACTGGCAAGATTGTTAAACATCTGATCTTGAGCATCATTCATAATGGTCAAATACTTACTTGGAACAGATTCCAAGAAAGAAGATTGCATTAAATTATTGATTAACTCTTGGATCACATTCAACGGAATGGCATCAATTACCTTAAAGAGTTCCGTTTTATCAATAGTACTTGGATCTTGGTCTTTAATTTTGGCATACGCCTCTTTGTCTGCATAAACATCCATAAGGAACGTTCCACCACCTGTTAAGAAATAGGGAATCAGCGCCTCATCAGAAGGGACAAGCATCGCTGCCATATCTTTCTCGACAGAAGCCGAACTGGAAGTGTAAGAATTCCATCCTGGATCATAGCGCAAAAAGAAGGAAAGATCATTGCCATTCGGATCTTTATCTAATTTATATTCTTTACTATTGTTGATATATCTTTTTTGGAATACGGAGTCTACTTTGTCACCTACAACACTTTTATACTGTGACGTAAGACTTGCATTATAAACTGGCACACTAAAGCGGTCGAGCAAATGGCTGAACAAACTTGTTCTACCATTGGTACGTATGACTTCTGCCATATTGTCTGGTGTGAGCAACACACGATCCAGTTGATGGATGTATCCATTCTGACATGTAATATCCTGCCCCACTACTTTACTGCCATAAATAAACGCATCGTTTGCATTACGTTTTGTTCCTGCGAACATTTCGAAGTCAGCATCCGTCACCTTTGCTTCAGCCATCTGGCTATTGATAAAGTGAAGCATATAGGTTTGTGTTCCGTCTTGTGCTACATACGTTTGCAAACGATCTTGAAGACGGAAACGAGTCCAATAATCATCCTCTGTCTTATTATAGGTGATTGGCCAAAAACTCATATTACTCCAAGATACGCACGGAATAGAGTCCGTCACACTACTTGAAGCGGTTTGACGAAGGCAGACATCCTTTACAACGCCCGAACCACTTGTTCCTGAATTCGGGAGCATTTCGAGCAAATAAGGATTATCGAGCATTGAAGAATAAAGCAAAAGTTTTTTCTGAGAAGTGCTCAGTTCTTGATAAGACTTTACTCCCCAACGGTTATTCGCATAGAACTTAGCATACGCTTCGTCATCCGCTACAAAAAGTGTCATACTCTTGGTTTTAGAGAAGACATCTTTCAAATTCAAATCATCAATTAGATTTGTTACATTCTTGTAATTTCCCTTACTTTCCAGATAACCATAAATGCTCGACCCTAACCAACTAGGTGTTGTGTCTGGCAAATCATAATCATCGGAGCAAGAAAACGTCAATCCGCAAGTTGACAGTAGACAAATGGCACCTACCAATGTTCTACCCATTCTGCATAAACGGTTTTTCATACACATCAAATTTTAATTTTATATTCTTTTTCTATTAAATTCGCTAATGAAGACTCTACAGTCGTGCGACAAAATTAGTAATTCTTTGGCATTGTCCTCTTCCCGCCGACTTGTTTTATCCTCTTGTTTAACCTTTTTTAAAGTCGAACGTAATCAAGATGTTAAAATAAAGTTTCGTTTCCTATCCCCCTTTATTTAGTGGGGGTAAGAAGCTCCCTCTTTCTATTTTGACACGAAAATCAAGCACTTTCTAAAACACGAAAAAGCGATTTTGAACGGTTCAAAGCTTTCAAAAGCAACGTTTTTTGACACCCGTCTTGCCTTTACAAAAAGGAGCGCGCTCGACCACAAAAAGGAGCGCGCTCCTTTTTGTGGTCGAG
>JAVVVP010000049.1:0-18554 GCA_036652575.1 Bacteroidaceae bacterium | reverse complement strand
ATATTAAAATGCAATTGTTGAATGCAAAAATAAGCATAAAAATTCAATTAGATAACTTTTTGGATTTTAAAAGGGAATAAATTGTCATGTGTCTATTCCTTAAAACCTGCTCACGCGTTGTTTTCTTACTCCGTTCGTTCTTCTTTTTCCTATTTAAATAGAAAAATAGGAGAAGAACTATCTTTTGCTTCAAGAAATGAGGCTGAATGAGATTTTTACTATATATTTGCCTTACAAAAAAAGAAATCTAGGAAAACAATACAAAAAGGGAGATATAACCACTTGTTACTCTATCCTATTTGTATCTATTGCCTCCTTTAACGTTTAGATGAATGAAGAAACTAAAACAATTACGTGAATTCTTTGAATTCGGAATATGGACCATAAAGACCGAAGAGACATCTTGGTATCACAAACTTTGTTTAAGCGTGCTCAAACGTGGCGTTCTTACCACCAAAAACTATATGATGGAACGATTGGATTATCGCGCCGCTGCACTTACTTATTCCACACTACTTGCCACCGTGCCTTTGCTCGCCATCATTTTTGCAATATCGCGTGGTTTTGGTTTCAACAAACTTATCGAGACCCAGATACGTACCAACCTGAATGCACAACCAGAAGCAATTGATACGATCATCGGTTTTGTGAATTCATACTTAACGCATACAAAAAGTGGCATCTTTATTGGCTTTGGTCTGTTATTACTATTTTGGACCTTGATGGCTCTTACGAGCAATATTGAACAAGCATTCAATAAAATATGGCAAGTAAAAAGACAGCGCTCGTCCTTCCGTAAAATGACAGATTATGGAGCTATCTTCTTATTATTACCACTTTTCATTGTACTTACGAGTAGTCTAACCGTATTTGTATCAAAAATAGTAGGAAATATGCCCGATTTCTTACTTCTGAATACGTTTGCAAAATTCTTTATCAATCTGTCTCCATTTCTCTTTATATGGATGGCTTTTACGGGCTTATATATCTTTATGCCGAACACCCATGTCCGTACAAAAAGTGCGTTAGTGGCGGGACTCCTTGCTGGAACCGCTTTCCAAGCCGTGCAATTTCTATATCTCAATTCGCAAATGTGGGTTTCTAGTTACAATGCCATCTATGGTTCGTTTGCAGCACTTCCCTTGTTTATGCTTCTCTGTCAAATATCATGGAACATTTGTCTCTTTGGAGCGGAGCTAACTTATGTAGACCAAAACATCGATAATTTTTACAACGGTAGCGATGCTCCGGAACTCAATATTCGTTATCACAACTTTCTCTGTTTACTAATAGCCTCGTTTGTTTGTAAACGATTCTCTGTAGGCGAGAAACCTTATACAGCTGTAGCACTCGCTACGGAAAGGAGGATTCCAATTCGACTTGTAAATGATATTCTTTACGATCTGTGTAAAGCCAATGTTCTTACTGAAATTTCGAGCGATGAAAAAGGTGATTTGTCCGTGTATCAACCAGCAAAAGCTCTAAAATTAATCACGTTGGGCAATGTGTTGGATAGTCTTGAAACGAACGGTGGATACGAAGTGGAAGAAGCTTTAATCAAAGCCTATCCTGAACAATGGAAGGCGTTGACCACTATAAGAGAAACTCTTTTTACAAGCCACGCAGCTTGTAAACGAGTAGACGAACTGTAGTAAAGTAGAAGAGCGTGTTTGTATTTTGCGGAAGGAGCGCGCTCAAATTAGAAAAGGAGCGTGCTCGAAATCTAAATCCAGCACGCTCCTTTTATTCCAAGGTATTGTTACGTTTAAAACGTTTTGCCTATTCGCTTTATATCAGCCCCCTTTTTGCCTCTATTTTTTAGTAGCACTTTTTCCTAACACTTGTTGGTTGGGCTTGTATCGTTTGTTTAATCCATTGATAACATCTACCGTTATATTTAAACTAGGGTCTGCGTAAAGTAAATTATCTCCCGCTTTACTGATGATAAAAGAAAAACCATAGTTTTTATTATACTCTTTCAGAAAGCTTTGTATAGAGTCCCGCATTTCGGCATTATACTTCTGTTGCTCTTCTTCAAATTGGGCACTGAGCCGTGCTTGTAGAAGTTGCAACTCCTCTTGTTGTTTTCCTAATTTTGCTTGTTGCTGCATGGCTTGTTCTTGTGTGAATCCTCCGCTTTGTACTTTCTGTTGAAATTCAGCCGCAGCACGTTGTAGCATCTGTCCCTTAGACTGTAAGGTAGCTTTTATATGTTCACCCTTTTTGGTCATAAGCAGCGTGTAGTCTTTGCAAAACTGATATTGACTCATCAGTGAATCTATTTCCACGAAAGCCATTTTTGATTCATTTTTCTGAACCTGTTTGCTTGTTTCAGCATGCTTTAGATCTTTTTGATTCTTATTGCATGATGAAAATACGGAAGTGAGAGCTAGCATTCCTGAAAAGGTGCAAGCCAATAGGTAAGTTTTCTTCATTTATATAATGTGTTTTAGTTGCGATGTTCGTTGATTCGATGTTCATTTACTGTACGCATCTCTATATCTTGCGTGCGAGCGCAGTAAATTCCTTTTTTTCGGAGTGCTGGACTACTATCTACATGAGTACTCACGAACGTTTTGTGCCCAAAAAACATTTTCACACAAAGCAATCCTATACAAATAGCAATTATTAACATCGTAATCATCAAAGTCTCAAGCATTCTATTTACTTTTGTCGTGCAAAGATACGCTTTTAATGTGATAGCAAGGCTTATTCATAAATGCGTTTAACCATAATTAGTAAATAGTAAAATTTAAATAGCTAGAAATGAAGAATCCGATGTTAGAACCCAAAGATGTTTTTCAATACTTTGCTCAGTTGAACAATGTGCCACGCCCCTCTAAGAAAGAAGAGCAAATAATAGAGTTTTTAAAGAACTTTGGAGAAAGCTTGAAGCTTGAAACCCTCGTAGATGAAGCAGGGAATGTTTTGATAAAAAAACCTGCAACGAAAGGGTATGAAGCGTGTAAAACCGTAATATTGCAAAGCCATATGGATATGGTTTGTGAAAAGAATGAAGCGATAGACTTCAATTTTATGACCGATGCGATTCAAACCGAAATAGAAGGAGAATGGCTGCGTGCAAAAGGTACGACATTGGGAGCTGATGACGGAATTGGTGTTGCCATGGAAATGGCTTTATTGGCATCAAAAACAATAGAACACGGACCAATAGAATGCGTTTTTACACGTGATGAAGAAACTGGATTAAGCGGTGCAGAAGCTATGAAATCTGATTTTATGACTGGGGATTATTTACTTAATCTTGACTCTGAAGATGAGGGACAACTATTTGTAAGCTGTGCTGGAGGGTGTAAAACAGAAGCTCGTTTTATATGTACTTTTGAAACAGCCCCCGTTGACTATTTTTTCTTTCAAGTTCAAATCAAAGGACTTATGGGTGGACATTCGGGAGATGATATTCAGAAGCAACGCGGCAACGCCAATAAAATTCTCGCGCGCTTCCTCTATATGAGTTTGCAAAAGTACGATTTGAGGTTGGTAGATATTCAGAGTGGGGGTCTTCACAATGCTATTCCGCGTGAAGGATATGCCATTTGTGCCTTACCGATGAAAGATAAGGAAGCCATACGCATTGATTTTAATTTATTTGCAGCCGAAGTCGAAGAAGAATTTCAGGCAACAGAAAAAAGTATGAAATTTGTACTCGAAAGTTGCAATGCTCAAAAAACCGTTATCGTAAAAAGCATTAGCAATCGCCTCATCACAGCGCTACAAGCTCTCTTTAATGGCGTGTATGCCATGAGTCAAGACCTAACGTGGTTAGTAGAAACCTCCTCCAATCTTGCCAGCGTTCGCTTAGAGAGCAATATCATACGCGTAATAACAAGCCAACGAAGTAGTTTGCTCTCCGCGCGTAAAAACATAAGTGCAACGATTCGATCCACGTTTGAATTAGCTGGGGCAGAGGTGGAAACGGGTGAAGGTTATCCTGGATGGAAAATGAATCCCACGAGTGAAATATTAAAAATAGCAGCCACAAGCTATCGCAATCTCTTTGGTAAAGAACCTAAGATACTCGCTATTCATGCAGGTTTAGAATGCGGTCTATTTAGTGAAAAATATCCAACCTTAGATATGATTTCATTTGGTCCAACACTTCGTGGAGTTCATTCCCCAGATGAACGTTTGCTTATCCCAACCGTTAAAATGGTGTGGGACCACTTGATAGACATCCTAAAGAATATTCCTTTAAAGAACTAAAATAAAGAAGGGCATTCATCGTTCTTATAAATGAATGCCCTCATCTTATCTTTTTTTATGAACAAACTTTTTCGCAATCTCAGCTACCTCATCATCAGTATTATCATCAGTGCATGCTCTGTGGACGATGATTTTTCAACGTCTATAGCCGACCACTTTACCTTTTCGTCAGACACCTTAAAAACAGGCACTGTTATATCCATGCAAGGCTCAAGTACACGTGGATTTGTAATCTATAATCGTAGTTCTAAGGGATTACGAATTCAGCATGTAGCGTTAGAAAAAGGAATAAAAGCATCTGGTTTCCGAGTCAATGTGTCGGGCACCTCTATTGGCGATGCTTATCAAGGAGAAATTGATGTAAGAAAAGGAGATAGCTTACAAGTATTTGTAGAAATCACCCCGAACAAACAACATTCGAACCTTCCAATTCTTATAGAAGACAAATTAACGTTTACGCTCGAAAGCGGATTACGCCAAGAAGTCATACTCCAAGCCTATGGGCAAGATGTCGTGACGTTGCGAAAAATGGTAGTGAATAGCGACACAACGCTTCGCAGTGCTTGTCCCTATGTGGTGTTTGATAGCATCTATGTAGCAAAAGGTGCTACTTTAACAATAGAAAAAGGTGTAACCTTGATGTTTCATAACAATGCGAGTCTCGTGGTAGATGGCAGCTTAAACGCACTAGGCACGATGCAGCACCCCATCACATTTAGAGGTGACAGACTAGATGATATGTTTGAGAATCAACCTTATGATCGTATCGCGGGTCAATGGAAAGGTATCTATTTAAACGGGACAAGTACTCATAACTACTTTAATTATTGTGATATACATAGTAGTTATGTAGGTATCGATTGCCAGCCTTCCGATCTCAACATCGAAAAGCTCAAAATAGAGAACTCCATTGTTCATAACACCAAAGGAGATGGGCTTTCGCTGAAAGAATGTAACGTCTTTGTGGGCAATACGCAGTTGACAAATGCCCTTCATCGTTGCGTAGCACAATACGGAGGCATTAGTACCTTTGTGCATTGTACCATCGGACAATTTTATCCCTTCAGTGGCAATCGAATGTCTGCTCTTTTTTATACAAATGAATACAATGGCAACGTGGCACCACTCCATGCCGCTACTTTTCTAAACTGTGTTATTACAGGCTATTCTTCAGATGAAATAAGTGCCTATAAAACAATCTTAAGCGACCCCGTTCTTTTTGAATATCACTTTGAAAATAGCCTACTCAACACGCCTGAAACAATAGATGCAGAACGTATTATAAATGTAGTATGGGACAACAAAGAAAATCCTGTTTGTTGCGAAAATAATTTTTTGGATTTTAAGATAAGTCATCTCCTTTTTGACTTTCGGCTTCATGCGAAATCAAAAGCAATAGGGCTTGGGAATAGTACGATAACTCAGCAATATTATCCCACAGATCGCTTAGGAATAGACCGTTTATCGAACAACGCATCTGATGCTGGTTGCTATGAGTACGTTGAGAGTAGTACATCGAGCGTTGTTCAATGACATTTAAAGTTCATATTAAACTATCAACAAATGCATCAAACAAACGAACTGGAGCATCCTCATCAAATCCTCACCCTTTAAGCAAGGTCGATATTCCTTTCTGTTCTATCAATCAAAGCGTAGCGCTTTTGCAGGTTGTATATGTGAAATTAGAAAACTGGGTGCTATTAGAGATAATAAAGCTATAACAAAGGTAGCAACATTAAGAGCGATAAGAATTGGTATATTGAATTCAATCGGTACACTTTCGACATAATAGTTACTTGCATCTAGTTTTAAAATATGAAAATAGTTTTGTAATAGAGCTAAACCGAGACCTATTATATTTCCCCAGAGCAATCCTTTACCAATGATAAAAGTGGCAAAGTGAAGAAAGATATGTCGGATTGTACGATTTTGAGCTCCAAGTGCTTTGAGAACCCCAATGGTCGAAGTTCGTTCGAGTATAAGTATAAGTAGCCCACTTATCATAGTGAACCCCGATAGACAAATCATTAGAGTTAGGATAACCCAAACATTCATATCTAATAAATCTAACCAATTGAAGATTTGAGGATATAGTTCACGTATGGTGAGAGCAATGTAAGTATCATTGTTTTGCATATATATCCCACTAAGGGCTTTGATAACTTGCATATCCGTTTGATCTAGCTGATGCTCATAATCTGTAATTTGTAGTTCGAGTCCGCTGCATTGGTCATCTTTCCAATGATTCAATTTATTTACGGTGCGTAAGTCTGTTATTACAAAACTTTTATCAAATTGTTGCATATTGGTTTGATAAATGCCACACACCGTAAAACGTCTCGTCTTTATACTTTCTTCAAAGAAGTAAGAGAATACTCGACTTCCAATTTTTAAATGTAGCGCATCGGCTATAGTCTTGCTTATTAGTATTTTATTTGTGGATGAATTTGCTGAAAATTCAGGAATTTCCCCTTCTAAAAGATGAGAACGAAGAAAATTTAGATTATACTCTTTCGCGATACCCTTAAGCATAACTCCTTGAAAATCATTATCTGTCTTAAGCATACCCATTTTTTGGGAAAAACGCTGGACATGTTCTATTCCCTCGACATTTGATATTTTATGTAGAAACGGTTGTGGCGCATCTATAGGTAGTGTAGTAGGAGAACCGAGCGATCGTTGGTTCATTATTTCTATATGCTGTCCAAAGCCTATAACTTTCGAACTTATTTCTCGTTTAAAGCCAAGAACTGTACACAATGAAAGAATCATAACGGAGAGTCCGATCACTATGCCAATAGTGCCGATTCGTACAGCAGGTCGAGAAACTTGTTTGGTATCTTTTTTGCTGTAATAAAGTCGTCGAGCTATAAAAAAGGATAGATTCATCGTACAAAGAGTATTTTTCTATTCTGTTCGCCCTGGATAGGCATCAAGAGCTTTACTGAGTATAAATAGAGAACGTTTTAGATCGTTTTTCTTGAGCACATAGGCGATACGTACTTGGTTAATTCCAGCTCCAGGTGTAGTATAGAATCCAGAAGCAGGAGCCATCATAACGGTTTCTCCCTCGTAATTAAATTCTTTCAGACACCATGAACAGAATTTTTCGGAATCATCAACAGGCAGTTTTGCTACCGTATAAAATGCGCCCATTGGGATTGGGGAATAAACTCCTTTTATGCGATTTAATCCATCAATAAGGCATTTCCGTCGTTCAACGTATTCGTCATACATTTCACGAGAGTATTCTTCTGAACAATCAAGAGATGCTTCAGCCGCTATTTGCCCAATTAAGGGAGGTGATAAGCGTGCTTGACAGAATTTCATTACTGCTTTTCTTACTTCTGCATTTTTTGTAATGAGCGCGCCGATACGTATGCCACATTCGCTATAGCGTTTAGATACAGAATCGATAAGAACTACGTTTTGCTCAATGCCATCTAAGTGACAAGCGGATATGTAGGGTGATCCCGTGTAGATAAATTCTCTATACACTTCATCAGAAAAGAGATATAAATCGTATTTCTTTACTAAATCACGTATTTGATTCATTTCTCGGCGTGTGTACAGATAGCCAGTAGGGTTATTCGGATTACATATAAGGATTGCACGCGTGTGTTCATTTATAAGTTCTTCAAACTTTTCTACTTTGGGTAAAGAAAATCCCTCTTCTATCGTGGTTGCAATCGTACGGATTTTTGCTCCTGCCGATATTGCGAAAGCCATATAATTCGCATAAGCAGGTTCGGGGACAATAATTTCATCGCCTGGATTTAAACAAGAAAGAAATGAAAAAAGCACAGCTTCACTTCCGCCACTTGTTATAATAATATCATCAGCATCGAGCTGTATATCGTACTTCTTATAATAACCAACTAATTTTTCGCGATAGCTGCGAAAACCTTGTGATGGACTATATTCAAGTACTTTTCGATCGATATTACGGATAGCATCCAAGGCCTCCTTCGGAGTGGGTAAGTCAGGCTGACCAATATTTAGATGATATACTTTGATACCACGTTCTTTAGCTTCGGCAGCTAAAGGAGCTAATTTGCGTATAGGAGATTCAGGCATTTCGATACCCCGCTCTGATATTTTCGGCATTTTTTTATTTTCGTTAGTCGTTTTGAATAGAATGGGTGCGAAGTTACAATTTTCTTTTGGTTTAGATTACCTATGATATAGCAAAAAGAAAAGAAATGCATTTTAATAGCGTATTTAATGGATATAAATAGAGCAGAAGATAGAAAAAAAAGGTATTTTTGCACTGAATATTAAATCAACAAAACAGAATATTATTATGATGGGAGAATGGTTCGAGTGTAAAATCAAGTATGAAAAGACACTTGAAAATGGTGCAGCAAAAAAGGTTTCAGAGCCTTATTTAGTTGATGCGATGAGTTTTACAGAGGCAGAAAAAAGGATAATAGAGGAAATTCAGCCCTTTATGACAGGCGCTTTTGAAGTGAGTGACATTAAACGCGCTCGATATGCAGAACTTTTTGAAACAGATCTTGAAAGTGCAGATCGTTGGTTTAAAGCGAAATTGACGTTTGTAACTCTTGATGAAAAAAGCGGTACAGAGAAAAAAACAAATCAAAATATACTTGTTCAAGCATCAGACCTTCGTAATGCAATAAAGGAACTCGATGAGCGTATGAAGGGTTCGATGATGGATTATATTATTTCAGCCATTAACGAAACGGCGATTATGGATGTATTCCATTATAGTTCTTCTGCTACTCCTGAAGCCGAGCAAGTTTAAAAAACGAAGAAAAAAGATGTCAACGATCGCAGAAAATATAAGGCTCATACGTAAAGGATTAAGCAAAGAGGTAGAATTAGTGGCCGTTTCGAAGTATCATCCTATTGAGAGTATAAAATTGGCGTATGCTTGTGGGCAACGTGTTTTTGGTGAAAGTCATGTGCAAGAGTTAACCCAAAAGTATAAACTTTTACCCAAAGATATAGAATGGCATTTTATAGGGCATTTGCAAACCAATAAAGTAAAGCTGATCATTCCTTTTATATCGCTGATTCACGCTGTTGATAGTTTTAAATTATTATGCGAGATCAATAAGCAAGCTCAAAAACAGCAAAGATGCATTGCTTGCTTATTGCAATTACACGTTGCCAATGAAGAAAGCAAGTTTGGATTTTCTTTATCTGCATGCGAACAGATGCTCGCAAATTCAGAGTGGAAAAATCTGACATCCATAAAACTCAAAGGTGTGATGTGTATGGCATCTAATGTTGATGACGAAGCACAGATAAATGGAGAATTTAAAGATGCCTATGATTTTTTTCTCCATATAAAAGAGCTATTTTTTTCTGATGATGACGAATTCTGTTTACGCTCTTGGGGAATGAGTCATGATTATAAAATAGCGATGAGACAAGGAAGCACACTTGTGAGGATAGGAAGTGATATATTTGGTGATAGACAGTATTAAAAGTAGCATTAAATAGGTAAATATCTAAGCTAAAACGATTTCTAACAAAAAAAGTAGGCAATAAATTTCCCTAAATCGTCTAAAAACAATATCTTTGCACTCGATTTTTTGAGAAGCGAATCAGTAATATATAAAAGAATAACAAGATATGACTAAAGCAGACATTGTAAATGAGATTTCAGACACAACCGGTTTAGACAAGACAACCGTTTTGACTATTGTAGAAGCATTTATGGAAAGTGTAAAAGGTTCCTTAGCAAATGACGAAAATATATACCTACGTGGTTTTGGCAGTTTTATTTTAAAGAAACGTGCTCAAAAAACAGCCCGCAATATTTCAAAAAACACAACAATCATTATCCCCGAACATAATATTCCAGCATTTAAACCTGCAAAGGTCTTTTGTGCAAAAATAAAGAAATAAGGGATACATTAATAATTAACTAATAAAAATACAGAAGCTATGCCAAGCGGAAAAAAGAAAAAAAGACACAAGATGTCTACCCACAAGCGTAAAAAACGTTTAAGAAAAAACAGACACAAGAGTAAATAAATAAAACACCAAAGTGTTTGAACAAGATTAAGAACAAACTTGCAAGAGTATTCACTTCAAAGAAAATAACTCATATCAAGTTTGTTCTTATCGTAAAAATAAGAGTTCAAAAACAAGAGTAAAAAAATGACAAGCGAAGTAATAGTAGACGTACAACCCAAGGAAATATTTATTGCCTTACTCGAAGATAAGAAGCTCGTAGAGTTTCAAAAAGAAGGGCGAGAAATATCTTTTTCAGTTGGAAATATATACGCAGCTAAGGTAAAAAAATTAATGCCTGGGCTTAATGCGTGTTTTGTAGACGTAGGCTACGAGCGTGATGCTTTTTTACACTATCAGGATCTAGGAACTCAATTTCACTCTTATGAAAAATATTTAAAGCAGGTAAGCAGCGACAAAAAGAAGCTTTTCCCAATTATAAAGGCTACACATCAGCCTGAATTAGAAAAAGAGGGCAGCGTACAAACTGCTCTTACAGTAGGACAAGAAATTCTGGTTCAAATTATTAAAGAGCCTATTAGCACGAAAGGCCCACGTCTGACATGTGAACTATCGTTCGCAGGAAGATACCTTGTGCTAATACCTTTTGACAACAAAGTTTCAGTATCTTCCAAAATTAAGTCAGGTGCCGAACGAGCACGTTTGAAACAACTGATCCAAAGCGTTAAGCCACAAAATTTTGGAGTTATTGTACGTACGGTAGCAGAAGGTAAAAGAGTTGCAGAACTTGACACAGAACTAAAAGTCCTTTTGAACCGATGGGAAGATACGATAGTAAAAATGCAAAAGATAGAGAAATTTCCATTGCTTGCTTATGAAGAAACAAGTAGAACGGTTGCATTACTTCGGGATTTGTTTAACCCATCGTACGAAAATATTTATGTAAATGATGAAGCTATTTGCCGCGAAATAACAGATTATGTGACTCTTATTGTTCCTGAGCGTAAGCATATTGTAAAGCTATACGATGGAAATGTTCCTATCTTTGATAATTTTTCTGTCACAAAACAAATAAAATCATCATTTGGTAAAACTGTAACATACAAACATGGTGCATATCTTATCATTGAAAGTACGGAAGCATTACACGTTGTAGATGTAAACAGTGGTAATCGTTCTAAATCAGAAGAAGGACAAGAAGTTAACGCAGTAGATGTAAATCTAGGAGCTGCAGACGAACTTGCAAGACAACTACGTTTGAGAGATATGGGCGGAATTATCGTTGTGGACTTTATAGATATGAGCCTTGCAGAGAATCGACAGAAGCTATACGAACGTATGTGTCAAAATATGCAGCAAGACCGTGCACGACACAATATACTACCGTTAAGTAAGTTTGGTTTAATGCAAATCACCCGTCATCGGGTACGTCCTGCAATAGATGTTACGGTAGATGAAGTTTGCCCTACTTGTGGTGGTTCTGGAAAAATAAAGTCGAGTCTATTGTTTACCGATGTTCTAGAGAGTAAAATTGACATTTTAGTCAATAAATTAAAAGTAAAAAAGTTTAGCTTGCACGTACATCCATACGTTGCTGCTTATGTCAATCAAGGTTTATTATCCTTGAAACATAAATGGCGAATGAAATTTGGTTTTGGACTTAAAATAGTGCCAAATCAAAAGCTCGCATTTCTAGAATATCAGTTTCTTAACCATAAAGGTGAGGAGATAGATATGAAAGAAGAAATCGAAATTAAGTAAATTCAAAAAAGGATGTAACAAATAGATGGTTACATCCTTTTTTATTACCGAGTTCTCCCTTTATAACTCTTCTTGAAATGGTTCTATAAAAAAACGAATCTGTCGCTATTTTAGAGGGTTCTTAATTTGCCTGCTGTTCTTCATTAATGGTCGCATACATGTAGTAAGCCCAATATGTTCCTTGAAATTTAGAGATGTTCTGTATCTCACCTTTTTCATAAAGATGATAAAACTCGGAAAAATCATTATCATATTGCTTCGAATACGAAAAATCAATGCCCAAGTCCTTCCCTGAAGCTTTGAGCATGGCTGCAACTTCTGCGTAGGCTTTAGGTAACGTTTTCCCTTTATAAATAGGAAACGATTTTATTATTATCTCGAATTTATCTAATTCTTTATTTAAGAGCAATCCACAAAGCAAGTAATCAAGTTTTCGTATATTTGTAGGATCCTCTTGTAAAAGTCTTATCATTTCAGAACCAAACTTATACAAGCCGATGAAAGATGTTGAGCGTAACGGTAAAGGTTCTTGTTTTTGTTGCTTGATAAGATCGAGCTGTTCTCTACGACTATTAAGCCATACGTCATGGCATGATGATCGCGAAAGCATATAGATATATTTTTGCGCTAAAGGTATATCTTTTGCTGTTAAAGCGTCATCAATCATATAACGTAATGATTTAAAACAGATCCCATTGGGTGACATTGTCCCATATTCAAATGCTTGATGAAAAGCTTCATCTGAAACATTTATATTTTTGTAAAACAATCGATTAAAGTTGCAGAAGTAAGGTTCATATACGTGCTGAAATAGAAATGAGTTTTCGGAAGTTATCGGATAACGAAACAAGTGTTCTGGAAGGGTTCCAAGAGCACTTTCTGCAAGTAACGCGTAGCTAAGTTTTAATTGACTACTATAGTCTTCATCGCTAAATTCGTTTAGTAATTCATCCCATTTGCCATTCTCTGCCATTCTGGCATATTTGTACGATTCCTCATAACTTTTAGCGTTCTCATTTGTGGAAAGGCTATAAACTGGTATAGACAGTAGCAAAAGAGTTATTCCGTAAGAGTAAATATCCTTGTATTTAATCTGTAGTTTATGACTGAGAAACAGTATAATGAGTGGTAGCAAATAAGTAATAAAGGTCCAAATAGGTTCTTTACCATCTACAGAAAGCATATAGCGTTCGTCGTAAGGGATGAACGCGAATAAGTTGCTAGCGATAGAAGGTTCAAAGCCTATGATTACAAGAGAAAAAATGCTATATAAAATATTCCTTTTTACTTTATAGAAAAACAATTCTATCATTGCATAGATAAGGGAAAGGATCAAAAGAACAACAAAAGGGAGCAATATATAACCTACAATGCAACTTGTTATGGCAAAAATTCCTCTTGTTATTCGGCTATTTATATAAAGATATATCGCAATTAGAGATAAAAAGAAGAGACTGCTAAGAGCTGGACTTATAGAGAGTGGATAAACGGTAGCGAAAAACATGGTAGGAAAGAAACAAAGTCCGACCCATCTTGTTTGAAACTTTTTTGCAATAAGCCATGCAGGAAAAGAGCAAAGAGTTAATACCCCAGATAAAATCAAAGATCCAAGAATAGACGATTGAAAGAATTGCAGCAAAAAATTCGAAAGAATATTTGTGCCACCTGGTGCGTTACTAAAGAGTTGTCCCAACATTTCGGAAGAGTATAGAAAAATACTATTACCCTCTTGCCACCTTAAAGTCTCCGCGTAAACAATAAAGTAGATGACAGAAAGTAGAAGCCAAAAAAGAACGGCTTGTATCGTGTAGTGATGTGCTTTATACATAAAATTGTTATTTAAATAAATCGGCTACGGCATCTTTCGAAAGATTTACCTTGTTATTTATAAACTCGGGGATATTGTAAGAATAAAAGCGTAAGCGATTATGCTCAGGTTTTATTTGCGGTAGTAAAAACGGTTTACCAAACTTACCGTTTTTTTCAACATGCGCTATAAAAAGGCGAGTATATCGTCCGTCAATTCTTTTGCTACTAAATAGGATCCATCGGCCATTGCTGCTCCAAGAATGATAACTATCCACATCGTTACTATTCAGTGCGCAGGTACTAATTTCTTTCTTCGTTTTGAGATCTATCATTTTAAGGTCTGCTTCTTTATGGTGAATTGGAAATGTGGCACATTCTGCTTCCGTGTATAATAAGTAGCGTCCGTTAGGTGAAATACGAGGAAAAGATGCACTTCCACCTCTTCTTGTCGAACTGTAGAGTGTATCTACTTGTTCACTTAGTATCCCTGAGTCTTCATTAAAACCTATTCTACAGATGGAGTATTTTAATAAATTTGCATTTTTCGGCATTTCCTGAGCTTTTGCGGTACAAAAATAGAGTGATTTACCATCTGGAGAAAAAGAAGGAAACGTTTCCCATTGACTTTCTTCATTAAAACGTGGATCAGATAATACAATTTTCTTTTTACGATCATAGATAATGAGGTCGGAGCCAAGATCGTATACTTCTATTTTGTTCCGACAATGTCCATAAAAACTTTGACGAGTGGTGTTTGATGAAAAAACAATATATCGTCCCGAAGGATGCCAATAAGGATAGGTTCCACTTTTACCGCCAGGCAAAGCTTCTAATTCTATTTTTTCTAGTGTGTTCTTGCTTGTTATAACGGTACCACCATTTTTTCCGCGAGCATGAAACATAAGTTTTTGAGGCGAATAATCACAAAAGGAGTGACAGTTTACGCAGCCCTTGTTGTTCTGAGCATTGGTTACAATGGCATCTTCATGAAAAGAGGATAAGCAACGCTGATAAATACCCATATTTTTCCATTCTTCATAACCTGGAGGTATCAGACGATATGCAATGTAAGGATCTATTGCTTCGGACGCTATATAAATAGGGAAAGAGGTATATTCTATTCCTTCTGGATTTTGATCATTCCACACAGATACCGTTACTGTCAGAACATTTCCTTTTGCTAAATCTAAAGCTTTTTTCCATTCATTAGCATCTATCTGTATCCGATTAGAGCCTTTTGCTACAAATAATTCGTCACCCTCAAAATGGTACGTTGCAACAAGGTGTCGAGCTCCTTCTATTTCGAAATTGAGAGGAGCTATGTTCGGAGGTATGGTTACACCTCTGTAATCTGGAAAAATGGGAGGCATTTTGTGGCTGCGCTTTGTTGCCCTTTCGTTGTTGCAAGACCCAAAAAGAAGTAGCAAAACGGTGGTAAGATATGTCAATTTTGTAAAATCCATAATAATTAAATTGCTCTTTGTACTGTTTTAGAGACAAAAGTACACAAAATAATAAGAAGAACTCGTCTTCTCTTGTTTTTTATTCTTACTTTTGTCTCGTTATAAACTAATCTAAAATTAAATTATTCGCAATGAAAAAAAGAATTTTCTTTATTGTCGCTGTTTTCTTGTCGCTCATATCGGCAAAAGGACAAACCTTACCAACGTTTAGCTCTAGCGATGGTGAGACTTGGTATTATATCCAATTTCGTAACGGTAATGCCGTGTTACAAGATATGGGTAATGGAGCGCAACTTTTAACAAAAGAGGCCATACGTTCAGATGCGCAACTTTGGAAAGTTGTAGGGTCAAAGGAGTCTAATCGCATTGTAAATAAAAGTGGACGTTCTCTTTTTTATGATACGTCAAAGTCGCGTTTTGTCACATCGTCTTCATCTTCATCTACCTTGAATCTTGTAGCTACAACAAATGGATCCTTTAAACCAGCTTGGGAAATTCATTTAACGGGAGATAATTCGAAAGCAATGAACCAATTCGGTGGTGCAGGAATTGGTAAGGAACTGGGAATTTGGGATGCAAATGACCCGAATAATCCTTTACTTTTTATTCCAATTTCTGAAATAGAGATTAAAGATGTGGCACCCGCTAAACTAGATGAATATCGTTATCTTCCTTTTACTAGATTTCGTCCTGACAATCTTTCCACATTATGGTACACAAAACCTGTAACAGCTGAGACGGTGGCGAATCCATGGATGGAATATGCGTTGCCTATTGGCAATGGTCAATTTGGCGGTATGATTTATGGAGGCATACATCAAGAGATGGTGCAATTTAACGAAAAAACAGTATGGACGGGTAGTGCCACACAGAGAGGTGCTTATCAAAGTTTTGGAAACTTTTATATAGAGGACCTTAGCAATTTATTTTCTACTACAGATAATGCAAAATCTTGCAAGAAATACGTTCGATACCTCGATCTTAGCAATGCTACGGCAGTAACTTCTTGGCAAAGTCCAGACAATAAAGTTACTTATAAGCGTGAATATATAGCAAGTAATCCCGATAACTGTATTGTAATACGTCTGTCGGCCTCTGAACTAGGAAAAATAAACAATAAGTTTTATATTTACAATGCCGTAGGTCGCAATCCAATGTATACAACAGATGGAGAAGGTGGTTTTGCAAGTAAATTAACAACTGTAAATTACAATGCTCGTTTCAAAGTGATTCCAACGGGAGGCACGATGACTGCAGATGAAAGCGGAATAACCGTGAAGGGAGCAGACGAAGTTCTTATTGTGTTTGCAGGAGCTACCAATTTCGATCCCATCACACCTTCTTATACGTCGGGTGATGCTACTTCTTTAGCTTCTCTTATCGATCAGCGTTTGCAAAATGCTGCTGCTAAATCGTGGAATGACCTTTATACGGCTCACGTAAACGATTATCTATCGCTTTTTAATCGTGTAGAGCTTACGATCGGTGAGATAGCAAATAATTTTTCTACTCCTGAATTGGTAGACCGTTATAATTCCGCGTCATCTAATGTTACGGGAAAAGAGCCCGCCTCATTGATGCTCGAGAAACTCTATTTTGATTACGCACGTTATTTGCTTATTAGTTCATCCCGTGGCGTAGATACTCCTGCAAACTTACAAGGTATTTGGAATAGTGTAAGTAACCCACCTTGGGAGTCGGATATTCATAGCAACATCAATGTTCAGATGAATTATTGGCCTGCAGAAGCTACCAATCTATCTGAATTGCATGATAAGTTCCTCAATTATATTTATGATATGGCGATTGTACAACCACAATGGAAACAGTATGCAAAAAAATCTGGTCAAACAACAGGTTGGACTTGTTTCACGCAAAACAACATATTTGGACATTCTAATTTCGCAGAGAATTATGTCATTGCCAATGCTTGGTATTGTATGCATTTATGGCAACACTATCGCTATACGCTCGACTTAGACTATCTTAAAAACAAAGCCTTCCCAGCTATGAAAAGTTGTGCAGACTTTTGGCAGGAGCGTTTAGTCCTTGCCAAAGATGGTACGTATGAATGTCCAAATGAATGGTCTCCAGAAAATGGTCCAGCTCGTGAAAATGCAACCGCACATGCACAGCAACTTACGTGGGACTTGTTTAATAGCACCCTTAAAGCCATCGAAGTATTGGGGGCAGATGCAGGAGTAACAGCACAATATGTAACGGACTTAAAAAACAAGTTTTCGAAACTAGATGATGGTCTGGAAACCGAAAAGAAAAACGGAAAAGACATACTTCGTGAGTGGAAATATTCTCTTTATACTGTAGGTGAGAATAAACACCGTCATATGAGTCATTTAATCTGTCTTTTCCCAGGTAGTCAAGTAGCTCCAGGATCTCCCTATTTTGCTCCAGCAATCAACTCCTTAATGGATAGAGGTGATGCTTCTACAGGTTGGTCTATGGGTTGGAAAATTAATCTTTGGGCACGTGCTCTTAATGGAAACCACGCGCATCAGATTTTGCACAATGCGCTAAGACATGCCAAATCGTATGGAACGGATCAATCGAGTGGTGGTATTTATTATAACTTGTTTGATTCTCATGCTCCCTTCCAAATAGATGGAAACTTTGGAGCTTGCTCTGGCGTTGCCGAAATGTTACTACAAAGCCACACAGATACAATTCATGTATTACCAGCATTACCTGCTGTCTGGGAAACTGGTTCAATAAAGGGACTTCGTGCGATTGGAAACTTCCAAGTAGATGAATATTGGGAAAAAGGTAAGGCTACTAAAATCGTCATCACTTCTGATGGTGGTAAAGCGTGTGCTGTTCGTTATCCAAATATCAACAACGCCCTTGTTGTTTCCTCTAACGGTACTAAAATAGAGTCCACCATTGTACGTGAGGATTGCATCTCATTCCCTACTACCAAAAAGGAAACGTATTCTATTTTTATGTCTGGTGAGTTGCCATCAAGTATTAATGGCGTGATTTCAAAAGACGAAATAACGATTACTGCAAATGGCCGCAACATAACGGTGAACGGTGGTGATGTAAAGTCTGTGAAAATAACGAATATGGAAGGTAAAGAATTGATGTCTACAAAGCATAGAACTTTTAGCATCCCTTCTACGTTTGGACATTTATTTATTGTTTTAGCAATAAAAGAAAACGGAAGCTTTGTATCACAAAGAGTCATGTTGAATAACTAATAAAAACTTTTTAAAGAAGCCCTCCAATTATTCCTAGTGAATAATTGGAGGGCTTCTTGTTGTACGCCCAGCATGGGCGTAATCTGAATAATGCTTATCTACAAGTTAAAAGGAATGCCGGAGCATGTGGAGT
>JAVVVP010000048.1:0-18915 GCA_036652575.1 Bacteroidaceae bacterium | reverse complement strand
TTCAATTACTTCTTGTAAAAGTAAACGGCATTTGGAAAATAAAGATGCTATAAATATAGAGCGAACTAGTTTCTTTATAAAGCATAATCCCTGTAAGTTCTGAACTTGCAGGGATTATGCTTTATAATTTCGCGGAAAGTGAGGGATTCAAACCCCCGGTACGGACAAGCCGTACAGCGGATTTCGAGTCCGCCCCATTCGATCACTCTGGCAACTTTCCTTTAGACGGTGCAAAAATAATAATAAAATTCTTTACATCATATTTTCTGTACGTCTTTTTTATGGATCACATTAATTTTGTTTAAGATGCTTTCCCTTGCTTCTTCTTATGCCACAGACCTTTTTACTCTAACTTATGAATTACTAGTCCACTACGTAATTTAGGCTCAAACCAAGTAGCTTTAGGTGGCATTATTTTCCCACTATCTGCAATATCCATGATTTGTTGCATACTTACGGGGTAGAGAGCAAGTGCCAATTCCATTTCTCCTGAGTCTACGCGACTTTTAAGTTCTTGTAATCCACGTAATCCTCCTACAAAATCAATACGCTTGTCTGAACGAAGATCTTTTATGCCGAGTTGCTTGTCTAAAATAAGACGCGAGGAGATGTCAACGTCTAATACTCCGATTGGATCTGCATCATTGAATGTTCCAGTTTTTGCTTTTAGACTATACCATTTACTTTTAATATAAAGTGAAAACTCATGTAACTCTTGCGGCTTGTAAATTTCTGTCCCCATTTCTTTTACTATAAAGTCACACTCTAAAGCCGTTATAAAATTTTCTGCTGTCATTCCATTTAAGTCTTTCACAACTCTATTATAATCTAAAATAGTGAGTTGACTTGCTTGAAAACATACGGCCATAAAGTAATTATATTCTTCCGTTCCATTATTCAAAGGATTCGATTTCGCTTTTTCGGCACCAACCAGTGCTGCAGCTGCAGAACGATGATGCCCATCTGCTATGTAAAGAGCGTTCATTTTACCAAACTCTGTGGTAATCGAGGCTATATCTTTCTCCTTATTAATAATCCAAAACTGATGAGCAAAGCCATCAACAGGAGCGATAAAATTGTATTCAGGAATACTTGCTGCATATTTCTTAATGATTGCATCTAACACATCGTTGTCTGGGTATGCAAAAAACACAGGTTCGATGTTTGCATTGTTTACACGGACGTGCTTCATACGATCTTCTTCTTTATCACGACGTGTTAATTCGTGTTTCTTGATGATGCCTGTCATATAGTCTGCTACGTAAGCACAAACTACAAGACCGTACTGCGTTTTCCCGTTCATTGTTTGAGCATAGAGATAATAATTATCTTCTTTGTCTTGCACAAGCCAACCTTTATCTTGGAATTTTTTAAATTGTTCTGCAGCACTTTTGTATACTTTAGCATCGTATTCGCTCGTTCCATCCTCGAAATTTATTTCTGGTTTTATAATGTGATAAAGCGATTTTTCATTCTGACCAGCTTCTGCGCGTGCTTCTTCAGAACTCAACACATCATACGGACGACTTTCTACCTGTTCTGCAAATTCTTTAGGAGGACGTACTCCTTTAAATGGTTTTATTGTAGCCATACTGCTTTTTACTTATTTACTTGAAACTTAGTGCATCCATTTTTCAAGAAGTTGACAATTTGCTTTGCTGCTGCTATACCTGCATTGATATTTGCTTCGGCCGTTTGTGCACCCATTTTCTTTGGAGAACTAAAATAACGTGTAGGAAATTTATCCGCAAACTCAGCATGTGCATCTGGCATAATGTCAGTTATGTATTTAATATCTTCACGCTCTGTCATTAGTTTAAGAAGCTCTGCTTCATTGATCACTTCTTTACGAGCTGTATTTATAACAATACCACCTTTTTTTATCTTGTTGACGAGAGCGTAGTTAATACTTTGCTTTGTTTCTGGTGTTGCAGGAATATGTAAACTTACAATATCGCAGGTTTCGAATAAATCACTTGGACTTTTTACGGCTTTTACACCTGCGGCTTCTATTGTTTCTTCTGAACAGAACGCATCATAAGCAAAAACTTCCATTCCGAAGCCTGCGGCAATGCGAGCCACGTTACGGCCTACATTACCAAAAGCTAATATACCAAGCTTCTTGTTTAGCAGCTCTGTACCTGCTTTCCCATTATAAAAATTGCGAACGGCATATACCAACAAACCAAATACAAGCTCCGCTACCGCATTTGAATTTTGTCCAGGGGTATTCATTACTACTACATTGTGCGCTGTAGCTGCTGCTAAATCCACATTGTCGTAACCTGCACCAGCACGCACTACTATCTTGAGCTCTTTGGCAGCATCTAATACTTCTGCATCTATTTTGTCACTACGTATAATAACAGCTGTAGCATCTTTAATGGCCTCTAATAATTGTGCTTTTTCTGTATACTTTTCGAGTAGTGCTACTTGCCAACCAGCGGCTACAATTTCTTTCTTTATGCCTTCTACGGCTATCGCTGCAAAAGGCTTATCTGTTGCTATAAGAATTTTCATTATTCTAATTTTTAAAAGGCTAGAACTTTTATTTAAAAGCTCTAGCCCAAAAGATTTTTAATGTATTGCTTCGAACTCTTTCATACAAGCTACAAGAGCTTTACATCCTTCTACACTCATTGCATTGTAACAAGAAGCACGGAATCCACCTACATCACGATGCCCTTTAATACCTACCATGCCTTTCTCTGTAGCAAATTTCATAAAATCAGCTTCAAGGTCTTTGTATTCATCGTTCATTACAAAACAGATATTCATAACAGAACGATCTTCTTTAACAACAGTACCATGAAATAGCTTATTACGATCAATCTCATTGTAAACAAGATTTGCGCGTTCTTCTGCACGGCGAGCCATTTCTTGTACGCCTCCTTGTTTCTTTATCCAACGAAGATTCATTAAAGCTGAATAAATCGGAACTACAGGAGGTGTGTTAAACATTGAACCTTTATCTACATGCGTTTGATAATTGAGCATGGTGGGAATGTAGCGACTTACTTTACCTAAAGCTTCATTTTTAACGATGATAAAGGTAAGTCCTGCCATGGATAGATTCTTTTGAGCACCTCCGTATATCATTACATATTTGTTGATATCAATAGGACGAGAGAATATGTCGCTTGACATATCACATATCATAGGTACTGGAGAGTCTAGATCTGTGCGGAGCTCTGTACCATAAATCGTATTATTACTCGTATAGTGGAAATAATCGGCATCAGTTGGTATGCTAAAGTCTTTTGGAATATAAGAAAAATTCTTATCTACAGATGTCGCAACTTCTATTGTATTACCAAAAGCTTTGGCTTCTTTCATCGCTTTTTTTGCCCACACACCAGTATTTAAGTAGGCAGCTTTCTTTTCAAGAAAGTTGTAAGGTATCATGCAGAACTCTAAACTAGCACCTCCTCCGAGAAATAAGACGGAGTATCCATCTGGTATGTTTAATAGTTCTTTAAACAAAGCAATAGCCTCGTCTACAACAGGTTGAAAGTCTTTTGCTCTATGGCTTATTTCCATTAGAGACAAACCTGAACCATTAAAATCAAGACAAGCTTGTGCTGTCTGTTCAATTACTTCGCGTGGCAGGATGGATGGCCCTGCATTAAAATTATACTTCTTCATTAAATTATGATTTATAAATGATTATCTATTTAACCTTGCGAATGTACAACTAATTTCGTTCTTTGCAAAAAAATAAATGAGAAAAGTTTCTTATTTCTTCATTTGTTCTACAATCGTCTTTAATCCCTTTATCTTTTCACCTTTTACGTTGATTAGTATTTGATTTATTTTTTGTCGTTTTACTGCAGCGTAAGAATGGTGATCCTTTATATCAATAGATCCGATGTCTTTTGAATTGGCCTTTCCTTTTTTACATAAAAAGCCTAGAATGTCCATTTTACTTAGTTTTTCTTTTTTACCTCTACCGATATAGAGCGTTATCCATTCTGGTGGTACAGGAGGCGTAAGGATTGTATCTGTTTCAAATTCTTGAAATTCTATATTTTCATATTCTGGTACCGTCTCTTTGGAATTGACAATCAAAAATGATTTACCAGAGGCCTCCCATCGTCCAGTTCGCCCAGAACGATGAATATAGCCATCACCATTTTGAGGCAAATGATAATGAACAACATTTTCGAGTTCTGGTATATCCAGTCCTCTTGCTGAGAGATCTGTTGACACCAGTACGTTACTAGATCCATTTCTGAATTTTCCTAAGGCACGTTCTCGATCTTCTTGTTCCATACCCCCATGAAATAATTCACAGAAAAAACCTTTCTTTTTTAGCTCTAATCCTATTCGTTCTACACTTTCTCGGTAATTTACAAATACAACCGTAGACAAACCTTTTAGAGTACATAAAAGTAGTACAAGTGTTTCTAATTTGTCTACATCGGGCGCATGCACCACATAATGACTTATACCTGCTGGTACATCATTTTCTTGTGTTAAATAGTTTAACTTTACAATGTTTTTTGAATCTGTGCCAACAAACGTAGGTATATCGTCTGAATCTGTGGCAGAGATAAGTATACGTTTTTGCAATCCAGGTAATTTATGTATTACATCGCTCATTTCGTTTTGAAAACCATATTCTAAACATTTGTCAAACTCGTCTATTACGAGAGTACAAACTCCATAAGCTTGCAAATTTTCTTTTGTTAAATGGTCATTCAGTCTACCAGGTGTCGCTATTACAATATGCGGCATCAGACTTTTTAAAGTGCGATGCTCGTCCATTGTAGGTCGTCCGCCATAAAGGCATATTGAGCGAACGTCTGTTTTCATCTGTTTCAATACACGTTCAGTTTGTATTGCAAGTTCTCGTGATGGAGATAAGATTATAGCTTGCACAAAATCGGATGTCGTATTAATCTCTTCAACGAGCGGTATTAAGAAGGCCAATGTTTTTCCACTACCTGTTGGTGATAGCAAGACGGCATTTCGTTCTTTTTTAAACGTATTTATAGCCCTCTGTTGCATTTCACTTAATTCTGTAATGCCAAGAGTCTTGAGTATATCGGTGATATTTATCATTATTGTCTATTTGTATTATCAAACAAAGGTAGTAATAAATTCTGTAATGTGTAAAAAGCTTATTGTTTATTTTGTGGTTTTGCATAAAAGGTGTACTTTTGCACTCGGTTTTAAGATGGTTCGGTAGCTCAGTTGGATTAGAGCAACGCCCTTCTAAGGCGTGGGTCAAGGGTTCGAATCCCTTCCGAATCACAAAGGATTGTCAGAAATGGCAGTCCTTTTTCTTTGTAAATCAGTTATTTGTGATTAAACTGAGCCAATTCCAAACTGTTCAAATTGCATACAATTGCACCCAAAATACACCCATCGGATACCCAAGAGAATACCAATCGGAAAAACGATAAGAAAAGCTGCCTTGCAAAAATTCGAGCGCGCTTCGTTTAAAATTTGTCCGCGCTCGAATTCAAAATGGAGCGCGCTCAAATTTTTAGGTCTAATGTCATAACATTTGTAGATGTTATGGCTTTTTTGTACCTTTGCAGCGTAATCTAAAGCAACCTTTAGTACACCCAAAAAGCATCTTCCTGCATAAACTATAAATAAAGATGAATACACTACTCGGCAAAACGCCTACAGAACTAAAACATATCGTAACCGAACTTTCGCTACCAGCGTTCACAGCTAATCAAATAATCTCTTGGATTTACGACAAAAAAGTCCACTCCATTGACGAAATGACAAATTTATCAAAAGAAGCTCGCAAGCGATTGTCCGAAAATTACACAATAGGATGCTCTAAGCCAGCAAATAGCCAACGAAGTGTGGATGGTACCGTGAAATACCTCTACCAAACAACTGAAGGACATTTTATTGAATCTGTTTATATTCCATCAGAAGATCGAGGTACACTTTGCGTAAGTTCACAAGTGGGATGTAAAATGGGGTGTAAATTCTGCATGACAGGGCATCAAGGCTTTGAAGCTCAATTGACAGCTACAGATATTTTAAATCAAATCTATTCTTTACCCGAACGAGACGGTTTGACAAATATTGTGTTTATGGGACAAGGCGAGCCCTTCGATAATTTAGACGCCGTACTTCGAGCTACCGAAGTATTGACCGCTATATGGGGCTACGGTTGGAGCCCAAAGCGCATCACCGTATCGAGTATTGGTATAAAAAAAGGATTGATTCGCTTTCTGGAAGAGAGCTCGTGCCACCTTGCGATAAGTCTTCATAACCCTATTTCAAAAGAGCGAGAATCCATAATGCCTGCCGAACGAGGTTGTTCCATTGAAACCATTGTAGAAACGCTAAAAAAGTATGATTTTTGTCGCCTACATCAACACAACGAGCTGCGAGACACGAGTCGTCAACGACGTTTGTCCTTTGAATATATCGTATTCGACGGACTCAATGATACACTCCTTCATGCCACGACTCTAGTTAAACTGCTCCAAGGATTAGACTGCCGCATGAACCTCATTCGTTTTCACACTATTCCCAACACCGAGTTTAAAGGTGCCAACGAAGAGAAAATGAAGTGGCTACGCGATTATCTCACTCAACACGGAATCTTTACAACTATCAGAGCTTCAAGAGGTCAAGACATTTTTGCAGCCTGTGGACTTTTATCAACTGCCCAAAAAGAGGCGTTGAAAATAGAGGCTAAAGCATAAACCAGAAACAAAAGTCGTTGCATTCTCAATTTAAATTACTAACTTTACATCGTTTTTCACCTTCTATACATACCCAAATAAGAAAAAATCAAATGGAAAAGAAAAAAATACGCGTGGGAATAACACACGGAGACATAAACGGAGTCGGTTACGAAATTATACTAAAAGCATTTGCCGAACCAACTCTTTGTGACCTTTGCATCCCCATTCTTTACGGTTCTCCTAAAACAGCAACTTATCATCGAAAAGCGCTTGATTTACAAACTAATTTTACCATCGTGGATACTGCAGCAACAGCAGAGTGTGGACGGTTGAATATGGTGGCATGCCAAGAAGAAGAATCGAAAATAGACTTTGGGCAATCCACTGAAGAGGGGGGACAATCGGCTTTGATATCACTAGAAAGAGCAATACAAGACTATAAAGAAGGACTAATAGACGTACTCGTAACTGCTCCCATTAATAAGAAGAATATACAATGCGCTGATTTTAAATTTTTAGGGCATACTGAATATTTAGAAAATCGTATTGGGGAAGGAGCAGAACCCTTAATGATTCTTATGAACGAAGTCATGCGAGTAGCATTGGTTACGACTCACTTACCGATAAAGGATATTGCGCAAGCAATCACGACAGAAAAAATCATCAAAAAAATAAAGCAACTTAACACCTCGCTCCATCAGGATTTTCGCATTTCAATACCTCGCATAGCAGTTCTTGCACTTAATCCACATGCAAGCGATGGAGGATTAATCGGTACCGAGGAACGCGAAATAATAGAGCCTGCTATAAAAGAATGTGTGAGCAAAGGCATAAAATGCTTTGGGACATATAGCGCCGATGGTTTTTTTGGTGCAGGAGAATACGAGCATTTTGATGCCGTACTTGCCATGTATCACGACCAAGGATTAGCCCCCTTCAAAGCGCTCTCAATGGGTGGTGGTGTGAACTATACAGCGGGATTACCACTTGTGCGTACCTCTCCGGATCATGGAACTGCTTATAATATAGCGGGGAAAGGACAAGCTGATGAAAATTCGCTACGACAAGCCATTTATGCAGCCATCGACATCTATCGGAATCGCATAAGCGAAGCAAAGGCACACATCGATCCACTCGGAAAACTCTATCACGAATATCGTGATGATTCAGACCGATTAAAACTAAATTAAGACGTAGATAATTAGAATTTTGTGAAGTACGCAATTATAGCAGCAGGAGAAGGTTCTAGGCTTTCAAAAGAAGGAATAGAGCAGCCCAAACCATTGGTAGAACTATGCGGAGAACCCATGATGGACCGATTAGTGAGAATCTTTACGAACTGCGGTGCCACCGAAATTGTGGTAATCTGCAACTGTCTAACCAACTTAGTGAGAATCCATTTAGAGGAACTTGCAATGAAACGAAACACGACTCAATGTCCCATACGTATCGTGCAACAAACGACACCCTCATCTATGCATAGTTTTTACTGCTTAAGTCCTTACTTAACCAAAGAACGCTTTTGCTTGACGACTGTTGATACCGTATTTAAAGAAGATGAATTCAAAAAATTCATTCGCCATTTCGAAATGAGCAAAAATGATGGCATGATGGCTGTAACCGATTATGTGGACGACGAAAGCCCTCTTTACGTAGGAACAGACAGCAACTTAAATATCAAAAGTTTTAACGACTCAAAGAAAGAAACAGATCGCTACATTTCTGGAGGTATTTACTGCCTAACCCCCAAAGCAATTACAACACTACAACGTTGCATCAAAGAGGGAACAAGCCGTATGCGCAACTTTCAAAGAGCACTTATAGAAGATGGATTACAACTACAAGCTTATCCTTTCTCTAAAATTTTGGACGTAGACCATGCCTCTGATATAGAGAAGGCTGAACGCTTTTGCAAACAAGGAGAAAATGAATAATATTGTATGTATTAGCAGAGCAGAACGATATTCGCCCAATTCTGTAGAACGAGACCAAACCATTTTCGACTGTGTGATAAAAGAGCTTCGATCCAAAGGATTAAACGTAGACACTATATGCGAAGATGATTTTCGAGGCGTTAACGATCAAACAATTCTTATCCTTTCAATGGCACGAAGCGAAAGAGTGATTCACTTGCTTCGTAAAGCAGAAAAAGCAAAAATAAACGTTATCAACCCTACCGTTGGGCTCAGAAACAGTAGACGAGACAACCTCTTCTTATTGTTGCGAAAGGCAAAGCTCCCCTATCCCTCTAGTCTTTTACTCCAAAAAGGCGAAGGGATAGCACCCGGCTCCCTTTCTTTCCCCTTATGGGCAAAACGTAGCGATGGCTGCGCACAAAAAGAAAACGATGTTTGCCATATTGAAAAGGCAGAAGAACTAACAAAAATATTAGAAAATTTTTGGGAACGAGGTATTCAAAGCGTTGTGCTAAACGAACACCTAACTGGTGATCTTATCAAATTTTACGGAGTGGAGGGTACCGATTTCTTTTATCATACTTATGCTACAGGTCCTTGTGTTTATTCCAAATTTGGGCTCGAAAGTATCAATGGCGAAGCCCATCACTACAAATTTTCGATTACAACGTTGCACGAAAAAATTACAAAAATAGCACAACTTCTAAAACTACCGATCTACGGTGGGGATGCTATTATATCAAAAGATGGAACCTTCAAAATAATTGACTTTAATGATTTTCCAAGTTTCTCTCCTTGTTGTAAAGAGGCTGCAAGCGCTATAGCTCGACTCACACAAAAATATATATTCTACTAATAACTAGAGATATGAAAGAAAACACGAAACAACAACTACAAGCTTCTTTTAAATCACAAGACACAGAAGAATGGCTTGATATTTACTTCACCCGCCCCATTGGACTATGGTGGGCAAACTTCTTTAACCGTTTCGACTGTCATCCCAACGTAATTACCATATTCTCTATTTTCCTAGGCATCGGCGCAGGAGTGATGTTCTACTTCACTGACTTCATAAGCAATCTCATTGGTGTATTATTACTAATGTGGGCGAACTTCTACGATAGTGCTGATGGACAATTAGCACGTATGACAGGTAAAAAAACACATTGGGGTAGGATACTAGATGGTTTTGCAGGTGATTTGTGGTTTTATACTATTTACATCAGTCTTTGTTTACGACTAATGCCACAAGTCATTCCTTTTACCCATATGGAATGGAGCTTTTGGATTTTTATTGTTGCAGTACTATCAGGACTTGTATGCCATACGAAACAATGTCAATTAGCTGATTACTATCGAAATATTCACCTTTTCTTCTTAAAAGGAGAAAAGGAATCCGAGCTCGATACTTCAGCACAGCAACGCACACTACGAAACAATACACCAAAGAAAGGTAACTTTTGGTGGCGTGCATTCCTTTACGGATATACAAATTATACACGAGCACAAGAAAAAATGACACCACAGTTCCAACTACTAATACAATATATAAAGAACGTGCGAAAAGGAAAAATTCCAGATGCATTTCGTAGCGATTTTCGAACCAAAAGTTTGCCGCTAATAAAGTTCACCAACATCCTCACGTTCAATTGCCGGGCTATCGTACTCTACATCGGATGTTTGCTAAATATTCCATGGATCTACTTTATCACTGAATTGACCTTTTTTACCTTCTTAGCCATTTATATGCACTATAAGCACGAGAAGCTATGTTCTGAAATGCAACGACGCCTTGAAACGGATTTTTATAATAAAGAGAAGGAACAATGAAAGCAAAATACAGAAACATATTTCTTATTGCAGGTGTTGCAGCCATCGTAATAATGCTCTTCACCTTTAATATCTCTATTGATACCCTTACCCAAAGCCTCCGTCGGGCAGGTTACTGGTTCCCAGCCGTAATAGGTATCTGGATATTTATTTACTCTTTTAATGCCTTATCTTGGTATTACATTATTCGAAGAGGCGAAAAAACATGCCCTATATCATTCCTTAAAGTGCTCAAACTATCCATTACAGGTTTTGCGCTCAACTACGCTACACCCTGTGGACTTATGGGTGGAGAACCCTATCGTATTATGGAACTATCACCCTACGTTGGTGTAGCCAGAGCCACCTCCTCTGTTATTCTCTACGTAATGATGCATATCTTTTCACACATATGGTTTTGGCTATTATCCATTGTGCTCTACCTCCTCTTCTATCCCACAAACTCCACTATTTGTACGATCTGCATCATAACCCTTGTCCTATTACTCGTTATTATTTACTTTTTTATCAAAGGTTACAAAAATGGTATGGCTTTAAAAACCTTGCGTTTACTCACTCACCTACCCTTTATAAAGAAGTGGGCACAAAACTTCTTAGAGAAACAACGTGAAAATTTAGAACGTATTGATTGTCAAATTGCAGAACTTCATACGCAGAAAAGGAGCACCTTTTATACTGCCTTTGGTTTTGAGTTTACCTCACGAGTTCTAACGAGTCTTGAAATCTATTTTATACTAAAAATAATGATGCCAGAAGTCAACTTCCTAGACTGTGTTATGATTATGGCATTTACGTCGCTCTTTTCGAATCTCTTTTTCTTCAGTCCAATGCAGCTAGGTGCACGCGAAGGCGGTTTTGCGCTTGCCGTAGGAGGACTAGCGATACCAACTGCAATCGGTGTATATACGGGTATCATTAGTCGTGTACGCGAAATCGTATGGATTTCAATTGGTGTCATTTTAATGAAAATAGGAAACTTAAAAAAATGACTATAACAAACAATATAAAAGGTCTTATCTTTGACTATGGCGGTACGCTAGATAGTAATGCTTATCATTGGTCACACGTGCTTTGGAACGGCTATACCACCGCACACATTCCCATTAACGAACATCAATTTCGAGAAGCCTACGTATTTGGAGAGAGAACTTTAGCAAAAAGTGAAATTATAAAACCAGACGATAATTTCTACGATCTACTCGCTAAAAAAGTAGCAATTGAAACCCAATATATAACCTCTCAAGGCTTTTGGAATCCTTCGGATACTGAATTAAAAGAAAGACAGAAAACCGTAGTAGCGTATAGCTATTCCATCGCACGAAACTGTACACAAAACGCACGTAAAATTATCGAAAAACTTATTCCTCATTACAAGCTTGCTCTTGTTTCGAATTTCTATGGTAACATCAACGCGGTACTTCGTGACTTTGAATTAGACAAAATCTTTCCAATTATCATAGAGAGTGCTGTCGTGGGTGTACGTAAACCAGACCCTGCTATCTTTCAATTCGGAATCGATGCCCTTCAATTACCCGCTGAGCAAGTGATTACTGTGGGCGACTCTTTCGATAAAGATATAGCGCCAGCAAAAAAAGTAGGTTGCAAAACCATTTGGCTCAAGGGAACCGCATGGGAAGAGAAGGACGTAGATATGTCCTTGCCCAATGAAATAATCACCTCACTTGACCAATTGTCTTATGCAATTCATCAAATAGAAGAAAAAGTACAAAAATCGAGCCATTAACAATAATTACATAAGCCGTATTGCTTGCATCGAAAACTTTTGACTATTTTTGCGTACCAATTAGATAAAAATATATTCAAATAAGATATGAATAACAATAATGTAAAACCAGCAAGTGGCAAATTAGGCGTACTTTGCGTTGGTATTGGTGCTGTGAGCACCACGTTTATAACGGGTACATTAATGTATCGTAAGGGATTAGGAATGCCAGGTGGCTCCATCACACAATTAGCAAAAATACGTGTAGGCAGAGGTGAAGCCAAACAATACAAAAAAGTTAGCGACATAGTGCCACTCACGAACACGAAAGACATTGTTTTTGGTGGTTGGGATATTTTTCCAGCAAGTGCTTACGAAGCAACTGTTAACGCGGATGTTTTAAAAGCAAAACACATTGAGCCTGTACGTGAAGAGCTAGAAGCCATTAAGCCTATGAGCGCTGTTTTCGACCCAGAATACGTTACACGTCTACATGGGAAAAATATAAAAACAGGCACAAGCCGCTGGAACTTAATGGAACAACTGCGTGAGGACATACGCCTTTTCAAAGAACAAAATAATTGTGAGCGTATTGTTGTTATTTGGGCTGCAAGTACTGAGAAATATATTCCTTACAATGAAACCGTTCATCAAAGTCTTGACACCCTTGAAACAGCAATGAAGAACGATGATAGAGAACATATTTCTCCATCCATGTGTTATGCTTATGCAGCCTTAGCTGAAAATGCGCCATTCATTATGGGTGCCCCTAATTTGTGCGTAGATATACCCGCTATGTGGAAATTAGCGGAACGCACAAAAATGCCTATCGCAGGGAAAGACTTTAAAACAGGACAAACCTTGATGAAAACAGTTCTTGCTCCAATGCTTCGTACACGTTGCTTAGGACTTCAAGGTTGGTTCTCTACTAATATTCTTGGCAACCGTGACGGAGAAGTACTAGATGCACCAGAAAACTTTAAAACGAAAGAAGTTAGTAAACTATCTGTTATCAATAATATTCTTAGCAAAGAGGATCAGCCAGAACTCTACTCAAACATCTATCATAAGGTACGTATCAACTATTATCCACCTCGTAATGACAATAAAGAAGGATGGGATAACTTAGATATTTTTGGCTGGATGGGCGAAGATTATAATATGCAGATCAAAGTAGATTTTCTTTGCCGCGACTCTATACTCGCTGCCCCTCTTTTGCTCGATCTTGTCTTATGCTCTGACCTTGCAGCCCGTGCAGGGAAATATGGTATACAGACTTGGCTGTCATTCTTTCTCAAGAGCCCAATGCACAACTTTGAAGAAGGAATAGAACCTGTACACGATCTTTTCCAACAATATATCATCTTCAAAAATGCAATCCGTGAAATGGGTGGCTATGAAGCCGATGAAGAGTTAGACTAAAATTCACAACAAGTTTATAAACCAAAAAGCTTCACACCCCTTATAGAGAGGTTGTGAAGCTTTTCTTTAACTTTCATAAAGTATGCAACAGCAGCGTATACTTATTATTTTTTTTACCTTATTTTTAGGCCTCTTCTCCTCTGCTCAAACGATTCCTGACTCCTTTCCTCCGATGAAGGAACAGGTGCTAGGCGATGCGGGGGTGAAAGCAAAACGAACGAAATATAAACGGAAAGAGAACCCCGCTGTAGCCCTAATGAAACGCGTTATAGCAGCAAAAAAAGCAAGTGATTTACACGAAAACGATTTCTTTCGCTTTGAAAAGTACGAAAAGCTAACCTTGGCCATCAACGAATTTACACCGAAAGTCTTCGAAGATGGGCATTTTAAGAAAATGCCTTTTCTGAAAGACCACGTGGAAGTCGCAAACGAAACAGGAAAACTAACGTTGCCCATCTCTTACAACGAAACAATCAGCGAACATATTTATCGCAAAAGTACCAATACGGAAAAAACAATTATAAAAGGACAATCATCATCGGGAATGAACGATCTTTTCAACACGGGAGATATTATTAATTCGATGCTCAAAGAATGTTTTACCAATGTAGATATTTATCAAAACAATGTTCGCTTACTACAATATCCATTCCTTAGTCCTATTGCCTCGTCAGGAGCTATCCGTTTTTACCGCTATTACCTTATCGACACACTCTACGTAGGTAAAGACCGCTGTATTGAAGTTGGATTTTCGCCAAATAACCAACAAGACTTTGGCTTCACTGGGAGCCTTTTTATAACAGCAGATTCCTCGTATCGAGTGCGCAAGGTTAGCCTGCGCATTCCGAAACGTTCTGACGTAAACTTTGTAGAAGACCTACAAGTGGAACAAGAGTTTTACACGCTGCCATCAGGTAAACAAACCTTGCTATATGATGAGATGCTTGTACAGCTGAAAGTGGCAAAATTTTTAGGAAAATTTCAAGTCCGACGCAGCACACATTACCGCAATTACAACTTTAGCAACATTCCAGAGAAGCAATTTAAAATTCGTGGAATAGAGTACACCGAACCCAATGCAATGATGCGTAATCTTAGTTATTGGGATCAGCATCGCCCCGTTCCGCTTACCAAGGCAGAAAACAAGATGCCTTTATTTGTGAAAGAAATTCAAAATGTTAAGCATTTCAAGGAATTTATGTTTGTACTCAAGGCTTTCGTGGAGAACTTTGTAGAAACTAGTACAGACCCTAAGAAACCGAGCAAAGTAGACCTCGGACCTGTCAACACCTCTATTTCACAAAACTATATAGATGGCTTGCGCCTTCGACTGAGCGCACAAACAACCGCAAATCTGAATCCCCATCTTTTTGCCCGTGGTTATGCCGCTTACGGCTTTAAAGACAATCGATGGAAAGGTTTGGGAGAAGTTACCTACTCGTTCAATGAAAAAGCATATCTTCCGCGAGAATTTCCTGTGAACAATGTTACGCTTACTTATCAAAATGATGTAATTTCACCATCCGATAAATTTTTACCCACGGACAAGGACAATGTGTTTACGTCCTTTAAAGTCACTACCGTTGACCAAATGATGTATACAGAAAATATAAAGCTGAAATATGAAGTAGAATGGGAAAATGGGATAAGAGTGAATGCGCAAATCCAACATACAAAAGATGAGCCTACGGGAAAATTATTTTTTAAAAGACTTTCTACAACGATACCCATAAAAGAAAATTTCGAAAAGACGATAAGCACAACCGATGCGACCTTTGGCATCTACTATCGCCCAGGAACAAACTATATCAACACAAAACAACGCCGTATTGCCACCAATAATGATTCGCCCATCTTTACCCTTTCGCACACCATCGGGTTAAACGGTGTGATGGGAGGAGACTATACCTATAATTTTACAGAAGTAGGATTTTACAAACGATTTTGGCTGTCTTCATGGGGTAAGATAGATATGAGTTTAAAAGGAGGAGCACAATGGAATAAAGTACCCTTTCCGCTTCTTATTATGCCTGCGGCAAATTTATCGTACATAATGGAAGACGAAACATTTAACCTCATTAACAATATGGAATTTCTCAATGATCGCTACGCTTCACTTATGTTATCGTGGGACTTAAATGGTAAAATATTCAATCGCATTCCTTTACTTAAAAAGCTAAAGTGGCGTGAATACTTAGGTGTCAATACGCTTTGGGGTACACTCACCAACAAGAACAATCCATTTCTTCCCGAAAACGCTGGTGATTCCCATTTGTTTTATTTTCCAGGATATTATCAAGGAAATGGGTCCTTTGAATACTCAAGCCGTTTGATGGACAAAAAGCGCCCTTACGTAGAACTAATAGCTGGCGTACATAATATTTTTAAAATACTACATGTGGAATATGTCCGCCGCTTAAACTACCTATCTGGTCCTAATGTAAAAAAGAACGGCATACGCTTTATGCTTCGCATTACCTTTTAACTCAAAAAGAGCAGAAAACAGATTCTTCAAGAATGCACTAAAACAAACCAAAAAAATTACTCATAAATAAATTACAAAAACGTACCTTTGCGGATAATTATGAAGAGAGTATTTTATACAAAAAGAGAAGAGCAATTTAATGCTTGGTCTCATTTCGGAGGTATTATATTAGGTATTGTAGCAGGAACCTTATTGCTGATACAAGCGTGGAAGCTCGAGGGTTGTTTACCCTTTTGGAGCGTTATCCTCTATGTTTTCGGAATGCTAAGTTCCTATTTTTCCTCTACATTCTATCATCGAACCCGTTTTCACAGTAAATGGCGCACTCGATTACGCCACATAGACCATGCTGCCATCTATTGGCATATAGCCGGAAGCTACTCGCCCATTTTACTCATCGGATTGCGCAATTCGGGCGTATGGGGTTGGGCTCTGTTCCTCTTTATTTGGATTTTTGCATTTATCGGTACAATAGCAAGTTTTCGGAAAATGGAGAAACACAGCAACATAGAAACGGCTTGTTTCCTTATTATGGGACTTACATTGGTTTGTGCGTTAAAGCCAATCCTTGAAATGATAGATCCCATTGTACTTTATTGGGTTTTTGGTGAAGGTGTCTGTTTTATTGTTGGAGCCGCTTTTTATTCCTTCCATTCGCTACGCTATATGCACTCTGTATTCCACTTCTTTGTTCTTGGAGGCTCCATTTGCCATATTATAGCGCTATGGTTTCTTCTTCGATAACCAATACGATTGAGATTATCAAAAAACGATGGGCAAGCTAAAGTGAAATCTTTTCACATAGCTTGCCCATCGTTTTTTGAACTGTTTAAAAATTCTATTTTATAACCCCTATAATTTCTGTTATGCTCTTACACCCGTGAGCATCAAGCCATTCATTGATACCAACTACCATTTTACCAGTTATAGCAGGGTCTATAAAGTTGGCAGTACCGATTTCTATGGCTGTAGCTCCTGCCATAAAGAATTCTATGGCATCTTGTGCGTTCATAATACCGCCCAATCCAATCACAGGAATATGTACCGCCTTTGCCACTTGCCACACCATTCGTAAAGCAACTGGTTTCAATGCAGGTCCTGATAATCCGCCCGTTCCAATGCTCAAAATAGGCTGACGTTTTTCGGTATCGATTGCCATTCCCATCAACGTGTTAATAAGCGACACGGCATCTGCTCCGACCTCCTCTACTGCGCAAGCGATAGACGCTATATCCGTTACATTTGGAGAGAGCTTTACAATCAGTTTCTTGTGATATACCTTGCGGACAGCACTTACTACGGCAGCTGCACCAGACGTTGTTACACCGAATGCCATACCACCATGCTTCACGTTGGGGCACGAGATATTGAGCTCTATAGCAGGAATACCTTCAAGTGCATCTATACGAGCTGCACATGCGGCATAATCCTCAGGGCATGAGCCTGACACATTGACAATAACATGGCTCTTTATGTCTTTTAATTGTGGGTAAATAGTATTACAAAAATAATCTACGCCTTTATTTTGCAATCCTACACAATTAAGCATACCACTTGGAGTTTCCATCATACGAGGATAATCATTTCCCTCACGAGAGTTCAGGGTTGTACCTTTTACAATAAAGCCACCAAGACTATCAAGATTCACAAAATCGGCGAACTCTAGGCCGTAACCAAAAGTTCCTGAAGCCGTCAAAATAGGATTTTTGAACTCTAATCCTGCGATATTTACTTTTAAATCTGCCATGTCAAATCTTTTATATTAAATACTGGACCTTCTTTACATACACACACATTTCCCTTCACCGTTTTTTCAACACAACAAAGACAAGCCCCGAGTCCGCACGCCATCATATTTTCGAGCGAAACCTCACACGCGATGTTATTCTTCTTTGCATATTGAGCTACAGCCATCATCATAGGCTTTGGCCCACAAGTATATATATTCGTAATTTTTTTATTCGAAAGCAAGGAGTGCTGCGTGACAAATCCTTTTTCACCCATAGACCCATCTTCTGTTGTAATTGCAACGCAACCTAGTTCATTAAAATCATCCAGTTGAAGTAAATCTGCTGCAGAACGAGCACCAAGCAAAAAGGTGGGTTCTATTCCCATATCTTTTAACACTTTTCCCATATATAACATAGGAGCAATTCCAACGCCTCCACCTATAAGTAACGGTGTCGTTGCTTTATTTTCTGGAATGGAAAAACCATTTCCTAAAGGAAATACAAGATTTAGTTTGCCATCTTCTTTAAGTAAAGACAAAGCACGCGTTCCCTCACCTATAATGTGAATAAGCAGCCACAGCTCATTTTTTTCTTTATCCACATAGTTAATAGATATAGGTCGCCGTAAAAAAGTCGTGGAAGAGTTATCCACACGCACTTCTGCAAACTGTCCTGGTATCATATCTGGTAGTTTAGCAGTTTCGTCTGTCAGACGCAACAATACATATCCTTCATGTAGTGTTTCCACCGATTTAATGGTTAAGTCTAAAATGTATTTCTTCATCTTTATCTTGTTGTTATTCTTCTCTTTTGAATTAGGTCCTATCTACCATCGCATTTATAGTCTCCTAGATTATTACAAAAACAGTAGCGTTTCTTATTACAATGTCTCTTCACACGCAAAGTTAAATAAATCTCACGAAAGAATCTCACAATTGTGAACAAAAAAAAGCCGCACATTTAAATAATGTACGGCTTCTGTTTTAAGTGGGCGTTGACGGATTCGAACCGCCGACCCTCTGCTTGTAAGGCAGATGCTCTGAACCAGCTGAGCTAAACGCCCTGATTTTGCAAGAAAGAAGAACACGGTTTGTGGGCGTTGACGGATTCGAACCGCCGACCCTCTGCTTGTAAGGCAGATGCT
>JAVVVP010000047.1:0-19072 GCA_036652575.1 Bacteroidaceae bacterium | reverse complement strand
CAAAACAATGCGTAACCATGGTTATATGAAACCACCAAAGCACGATGGAACAACAGGCGGTGGCATTGTCACAGCCTCTTTACGCGACAATTCTATGGAAAATTATTTGCGCGTACGTAAAATCATTTACACGGGCTCCATCAAACCTTCCGATGTTGTGTACGTTCGCGTAAAATCCGTACTAAAAAGTACAAATACGCAATTTGTAATGGACTGGATAGAGCTCGTTCCAAAGAGCATATACAACGGTAAAGATTTGGAAGATAAATGGTAAAGAACCATTTGCATTAAAAGAACACGCATTCTCACCAACCTGAAGAACAAGCCCAATCCAATCACCTCCCACACCAAAGAGGGCTAGCATAAACCCATATGCTAGCCCTCTTTTTCGTTTTTTTATCTTGTCTTACTTATACGCCGTATGCTGTGGGTCAAAGTTCGTCCAACCGTCCATCCACGTATCGTTGATGCCAGAGAACGCACCGATATAGTTTACGGTAGTGTTGAGGTATCCATTGGTGATGTTCGGAAACGATGCACCAGAAAGCAGTGGACTGTTAGCCGTTGGACAGTAATTTTGTCCAACACCACGTGGATCGGTTAAGGACAAGGTCGCTTCGGTCGTCTCCGTGTTCTTCCACTGAAAGAAGATTTGATTGCTTAGACTTTTGCGAGTAGGGTCGTAAGCCGCTGTGGTGTAGTTGTAGAATTGATCTTCATACTTCTTGTTGCGGTCTGAACCAACAACGTGACAACTTGCGAGCACAATGTTTTTGAGTTGAAACTCATTGCTTTGAGCATAGTTTGGTGTTGCTCCTTTTTCTCCGTCTATGATAACACCAATAGGATAACCCACCGCTACCGAGTTGAGCACGTTCAATTTACTAGAGCGACGTATTTGAATGGCACTTTGATACAGACCGAGTTTACTGTTGTTATCTGGATACATCGTCCCAGCGTTGATATAAGACGCTTTATTTTGAAAGTCTGCATTTCGTTGTGTCGCAGGACCGATGAGGGTGATGTTGCTAAAAACAGCTTTGGTGTAAGGTCCCACTTGCGAACCATCCGCATTGTTGTCGCTTTCAAAACCATTGCTCTGCGAGGTATCGGCAATGCGAGGGTCGCGTATGCTCAGTCCAAACTGCACTTGCCCCGAGAACCCATTGTCCGTATCGAAGTCATCGTCCCAGCCTTTGTAAGCAATAAGGTTTTTGCAATTCACCGAACCGCCAAACCATTCAAAGGAATCATCATTCGAATAACTCACTTGCACGTGATCAATGGTTGTTCCGCTGCCCACACTGCCAAAGGTTACACCATTGATCTCTTTATCCTCTTGAAATGGATAACCAGCAAATTCCACTCTAATAAATTGAAAGATTCCGCTATTGTCGGCATCGTTCGTGCCTCCGTGCTTGGCACGTGGACCGCCTTCTATCTGCTGCTCGCCTTGATTATTTTTCGCGTTTCCACAGATAATAAGTCCTCCCCAATCACCTGGTTTACGTTGTCCCGCTTCTGCCTCAGAGGTCATCACGATGGGTTGCGTGGCAGTTCCTTTCAGATAGGCTTTTCCACCTCGTTCTACGATGAGGGCGGCTTTGGTTTCTTTATCCCCTTTTATCACTGTGCCAGGTTCGATGGTGAGTTCTGCTCCTTTTGCCACATACACCCAACCTTTGAGTGTATACGTACCTTTTTGGATGGTTTGTTTACCCGTAAACACAAATTCTTGGTTTCCATTTCCTAACTGTGACTGATTTGCAAACAAGATGCCTGTGCTCTGAGCAATTCCGTCGTTATAGCTAACGTCGGGGTCGTTCGTTGGGCCCGAAGCCGTGATGTTGTCGTCGTTTGAGCATGCTGTCATACTCATTGCTGCCACTGCATAGAGTGCTGCAATACGAATTTTCTTTGTTTTCATTGTTCTTTTACTTTTTTTGAGTGATACCTATTTAACCTATAAACGTTTTTGTTTTTAAAAGGAGTAGCTCGCCGATAATCCAATGTTTCGTCCTGGCTTATACTTTTTCGTAACCTCTTCGATTTCTTTCGTTCCATTATGGGTGTTTACTGTTTCTAGTTGTTGAAACTTCACTACTTCTGCGAGTAAATCGCGTACGCTCGCTTTCAGTTCCCATTTTCCGAGCTTCTTTGAGACACTTAAATCGATGGTGTTGCGGGGCATTTCGTAGGAAGAAGGTATGTCTTTGGTATCTTCGCTTCCGCTTGTTCCCAAGCTTCTCCCCACCCCGACCAGGCGTTTTCCGATGCAGTTGTAGAGTAATGCAGCACTCAGCTCATGCTTCTTGTTTTGGTAGAAGAGTCCTGCATTGATCAAGTAAGGACTTTGCCCTTGCATCGGTCGTCCTTGTTCACGACTACCCGATGCAAAACTCACGTCACTTTTAATCCACGAGCCATTGAGCGAGAGCGATAAGTTGCGCAGCCCTATAAAGTCTAGCGTTTTACGCAAGTCTACTTCAATTCCATAACTGGTGGCAGTCTCTGCATTTTTGTTCGAATAAGTCAAGTCGGTGCCACCGTTCACGGTGTAAGTCCATTCTATGGGGTTCTTGAAGTGCTTATAGAACAGCGCTACCGAGAACATTTCGCCCGCCGATGGATAGAGCTCGTAGCGTAGGTCGAGGTTGTCAATAAGAGCCGCTTTCAGATTAGAATTTCCCTGTACATTGCTGGCGAGATCAAAGTCGTAGTATACCACAGGCGATAGTTCGCGAAATTCGGGGCGGTTGATGCTTCGTCCGTAAGCGAAGCGTAGCTGTTGGTTTTGGGTGAGCTTGTAACCCGCATTGAGTGATGGAAAGAGGTCCGAATAGTTGTAGAACGTACTAATAGGACTCTTTTCGGTTTGACGCGTGTTGGTAATCAGCTCGGTGCGGCTATATTCGTAGCGCACGCCTGCATAAACGTTGAACCGTGTCAGCGGCACGTTTATTCCTGCATAGCCTGCGCCTTGAGTGTTTCGTCCTTCATAATTATTGGTAAAATTCACCTCTTCCTTCATATAGAGTTTGTCGGCTCCGTAATGGCTGGTAGCGAGCAACGCTTCTACGTCTTCTGAAAATTGAAAGTTTGGAGGTAGTGTGGTGAGGGTTGGATTCCAACTATAGTTAAAGGAACGAGTGTCGTATTTTCGTGTTCTGTATTCACCATACGCTCCTGCTTTGAGTGTTGGCTCCAAGTTTCCCATCGTGAACTTTCGCTGATAAGAGGCTGATAATGAAAAGATATGTTCATCGAGTTGGGTCCATTCTCGCCCCACACTGTACAGTCCCATACGGTTTTCGGTTCGGTCGTTGAGTTCCACCACGCGGCGATCGGGTAAGTTTCGATTGGCGTAAGCATATCCAGCATTCCAATCTATTTTTTGATTTCCAAAGGAGTGCTTTCCTGTGAATTGAGTGTTGAAAGTGGTGCGTGCCGAGTTATAATATTCTGTATTGTGCTGCTTGTCGTTTTGTGCATTTATTCCGATTCTTTCTGTGTACCGATTGCGAGAAATCGTATTGAATAAGTTTTTCCATTCGTAAGTTCCTGTTCCGTTCGCAGGGCGAAACGTGAGGTTGAGCATCCCTCCGATTCGTGTATCTGCGGTGTATTGGTCGTCTGTGCTTTGGCGTAGGTACACGGGCTTTTGATTGGTTTCGTCATACGCTCCATAGAGTGAGTTTTCCATATTGGTGTAGCTCTTATAGGTGTTCGAGAAGTTTAGTGCAGCCAACAATCCCATTTGTCCTGGGTTCAGTTGCCACCTTTTGCTATACGAGCCACCCCCTTTTAAGTCGGGGAATGGATGGATGCTTTTCACACCCCAATCATGGTTGAGTCCGCTATGCAGCAGGTCGAAGTTATTGCTTCCTGCAAAGGTTTTCAACTTGTTCAAGTTGGAAAAAGGAGTATGTGTTCCCTTTTGCTCCAGAAAGGAACGGAAGTGTGTGCGATCGTTGACGCTAGTTCCCACCGACAGTTCCAATCCACCGTCTTGAGGCATCTCTTTCGTGTTGATTAAGATAAACCCTCCCGTAAAGTCTGCGGGATATTCGGGCGCGGGCGATTTCACAATGGTCAGGTTGTCGATTTGCGAAGAGGGTATGATGTCGAACGAGAAAGCACGTGCATCCGCTTCCGAACTAGGTACGGCTCCACCATTGAGCCATACATTATTATATCGTTGCGACAAGCCACGTACCATTACAAACTTTTCATCGATAAGCGACACTCCTGGCACGCGACGTAGCACCTCTGAAGCATCTTTATCTTGAGTTTTTGCGATTTGTTGTGCCGACACGGCATTTTGCACCACGAGACTTTTTCTTTGGTCTGCCACAACGGCGGTTTCCGTGTTTCGTTTTCGATGTGCTCTCACGGAAGCTCCTCCGAGTGAAATATTTTTCATCGAACGGATCGAATCCATCGTCACGGAGTCTGTTTTTTCTGAAATCGAGGGAACCCAGAGTGTCAAGTGGCTTGCCTCCATTGTAGCGATACTAGTAAGGAGTAAAGCGGCAGGAATCATCATTTTTCTTTTTTTCATTCTCTATTTGTCTTCTTTTTTCGAGTGCAAAGGTCGGTAGTGTGTATTGCAATCGTGTTACGGTGGTTTTACAATGCTATGTAATTTCCGATGAAGGGGAAGTTCTTTGAAAAAGGCCAACTGTTAAAATGGGGGACTCGAATTGCAAATGCTTGTTAAACGAAATTTGCATTTGGCTCTAAAATGGAGTACCTTTGCAGGAGCAAGAAGCAGAGAGCCCCGCAGACCACGTGTCTACGGGGCTTTTTAGTGTCTAAAAAACTCAAAAAATCGCAGAAACAAGCCCAGGGATCGTTTTCAGAAGCCCGCAGGAAGTTTTATTTTTCTGCGGACTTTCCGTTACAAGCTAGGGAGCAGTACGCGCCAAGTCTAAACGTACGTTATAAATTTATAAATGTGAACGCCCCTTTGGGGCCGATTTATCCCCCTCTAGCGAAAGAAGTTTTGAGAGGTGCTCGAAACGGCATCCCCAAAGGGAAACGGCACAAAAAAAAGAGGCATCTTTCAATAGACACCTCCCTTCTTATTGATCGCTGATTCGATCTAGCTATTTTAGTTTTTCATAATACGGCAATCGATCCAACGGAACCTTTACCGTTATGGTTTTTGGACCTTTAAAGGTTTTGCCCAAATCGTCTTTCCACGTTCCTTTGGGTAGCTTCACCGTGCGCGAAGTGCCTGATTGTACCATCGGTGCCACAAGGTATCGATCGCCCAGCATAAATTGATCTTTGCATTCAAGGAACCCCTGATGAGGGTATGCGTATTCCAACGTACGCACAATCGGTTCGCCCGTTTTGGCAGAAAGCTTCGCCCGTTCTAAAATATAGGGACCCATCTGGCGGTGAAGACGAGCGAATCGAGCACAGATGGCCGCATTTTCCTTACTCAAGATGCGCCAAGGAGCCACAGAAAATTGCATCATAGGCATCAGGGCATGCACTTGACAAGAGCGAACGATTAACTCTTCATCGAACGTATCCACATGGAGAAACGCTGTGAATTGTCCTCCACCCACCATATCAGGACACGTGTAAGCATAGCCCAGCAAACCCGCTGTTGTCATTCCAGGAATGAGCATTTGAATGGCATTCCAAGAATAGTCTTTATCGCCCAAACGTTGCACCAAGGCTTGTCCACCCATTTTCCAAGCAGCACGCAGTTCGTTACAAGGAAAATCAAGACCTATTTCCGCCCATTTCTCCATAAAACGGTTGGCATCGGCTCCTTTTTCGAAGTAGTCGTAATCCCCACGCATATAAGCCACATCACCACCATCGAACTTGAAACCATCTATACCATATAAAGCTTGATTTTTGCGCAATTTCTCTTTGAGATAAGCAGCGGCTTCTGGACGGGTCACGTCATAACAAGCACTGTAACCGTTCCACCAGTGAAGGAGGGCGGTACGATTCGAACCTTTTTGCTTCAACAGATAGCCTTTTGCCTCCAGCTCCCTAAATTCGGGACTGTCGGCAGAAACGTAAGGAACAACCCAAAGCATCACCTGAAAGCCCATGCGGTGCAATTCATCGGTCATCGCACGTGGATTGGGAAACTTATCGGACTTAAAGTCGAAATTTCCGTAATATCGCTGCCAGTTGTCGTCCACCATAAAAACGCCCTGCGGAAATCCGTATTCCACCACTTTCTTGGCATAGTTTAGAATGTCCTCTTGATTCTGATTGTACATCAGTTCGATCCATGTGTTGTACTGTGGAAGAGAGAAAAGAGTCGGTTCGGGTATTTTTCCAGAAGGCGGGAAGTGTTTCGCCGAAGCGGTCAGATAAGCATCCTTCAGCGTTGTGCCTGCCTTGATAGGCTCCAGTTTTTCGTAATTAGAACTCACGATGAGGCATCCGTCCTTTATTTCGAAGCGAAACGGTTGTTCCGACCATAAGTAGCGACCTTCGGAAGAAAGCATCAAAGGAACAGCTTGGTTGTTGAGGTTATTGCTCGACAAATCTTGCACCCCTAGCTGAGCGCCAAAAGGCATCTGATGACCTAGCCCCACAAGCCCTCCCCACCAACGCTCATTCTTCAACGGTTCTATAACGGATTTAAAGACCTCTTTCGCTGAGATCAAAGACAAACAGCCGAACAATGCGGCGATAAGGACCATAGATTTTTTTTTCATGTGTATAAACCAATTGGTAAAAATTAAAAGTAAAAAGACGAAGACCTAAAAATCAAGACCTATCAAATGCAGATAGGCACAATTAATCGCTGTGCAATATTCGTGAAAATTATCAACATCTGCAACTAAATTGCCAAAAAAAAGGTGCAAAACAAGAAAAAAAAGCCCAAACGTGGAGCAAGGAACCTTATTTCTCAGACTTAGAAATAGAAAATAACCCTTATTTTCCAACCAAAAAGGGCTTCTATGTCCCAAAATTATCGTATTTTTGGAAGCAGAAGAAGATCTGCTTTCTAAGGGAGAGACAACACACCGTTGTCAAATAAAAAGGAACGGGAACACCCCTCCTCCGCCCAAACGAACTAAAACGGAGTAAAACAAAAATAGAGAAGAATGAAAGATATCAGAAAAACGGTAAGCCTTTTGCTTTTAGGTTGTTGCGCCATAACGGGCTGGGCACAAGAACGATCGAATCTGCCATGGGTAGATTTATCGGCTCAAAAAGCGCGTCAAGTAGTCATCGCAAAGGGTACGCCCGAATTGTATAACGGGCATCCCACATCTGTGCTGCTTGAGGATCAAAAAACGATACTCTGCACATGGTCTTTTGGACACGGTGGGCGCGCAGCGTTTCTAGGCGAGAGCAAAGATGCTGGACGGAGTTGGAGCGTGCGTAAAACGCCTGCCGACTGGAGTACGATGATTGATTGCCCAAGCCTTTATCGCCTAACAGACAAAATGGGAAAAGAGCGGCTTTTCGTGTTTTGCGGTTCTCCCAAAATGGGACAAAGTTACAGTGAAGATGGTGGACAAACTTGGTCTGCGGTACGTAGTTTGGGCAAACCTTGCGTGATGGCATTTGCGAGTATTGTAAAGCTCGACAATGGAGATTATTTGGGATTGTACCATCGGGGGCTGAACGATCAAGACCGCTCCCCCCTCACACTTTGGAAATCGGTATCTCACGATGGAGGACTGACGTGGGACGAATCGGTAATGGTCGGAAAAATGGAAGGCCGCTCACCATGCGAACCTTGTGTGTTTCGAGTTCCGAAAGGGAAACGTTTGGTTTGCTTGGCACGCGAAAATGACCGAGTAGGCAATTCCTTGATGATGTTCTCGGACGACGAAGGCGTTCATTGGACACCGCTACAAGAAACCCCTTGGGGCTTGACGGGCGACCGACACGTGGTGAAGTTTACGCCCGATGGGCGTATGGTAGCCGTGTTTCGGGATATGGCTCCCCAGAGTCCTACGAAAGGGCATTTCGTGGCATGGGTTGGACATTATAAAGATTTACGCGAAGGAACTTCAGGACAATATAAAATAAAACTATTGCATAGTTATGCAGGATCGGATTGCGGTTACCCTGGTTTAGAAATCTTGCCCGATGGCACCATCTTAGCCATTACGTACATTAAGAACCATCCAGGAAAAGAGCAGCATTCCATTGTAGAAGTTCGTTTCAAACTAGAAGAAACCGATTTAATGCTGTAAACGATTCACCCTTTTAGGGGACTAAAGACACACAAATGAAGGATGAATTAAAAAAAGAACGCGAGGTCCCGATTACCGAACAAGCATCATTTTATGATGATTTGGAACAGATGAGCACGGCGGAGATTCTTCATGCCATGAATGCAGAGGACAAGAAGGTAGCAGAAGCGGTAGAGAAGTGTTTGCCTGTGATTGGGAACGTGGTCGATGTGGTGTCACGTCAGATGGCGTGCGGTGGACGGCTGTTTTATGTTGGAGCAGGAACCAGTGGGCGACTCGGAGTGCTCGATGCATCGGAAATACCCCCTACCTTTGGCGTTGCGGAAGGCAGAATTATTGGCCTCATTGCAGGAGGAGAACAAGCCTTGCGTCACGCGGTGGAAAATGCAGAGGACGACGAAATGCAAGGTTGGCAAGACCTTGAAGCCTTCCGTCCAACGGTGAACGATTTTGTGATCGGTATCGCAGCGTCGGGCAGTACGCCTTACGTAGTGGGGTGTTTACACGAAGCCCGAAAGCGCAACATTGGAACGGCTTGCCTAACGAGCGTACCTCAGTCTCCCATCACCCACGAAGCAGATTATGCCATTGAAATGTTCGTAGGACAAGAGTTCCTAACAGGAAGCTCTCGTCTGAAAAGCGGCACGGGACAAAAGATGATACTCAATCAGATCAGTACAGCCATCATGATACGACTCGGCAGAGTGAAAGGGAACAAGATGATCCATATGCAACTAACAAACAAGAAGTTGTGGAAACGAAGTATTCGTATGCTTTGTCAAGAATTAAAGGTAACGGAAGCAAACGCAGCGCAGTTACTGCAGCAATATGGTTCCGTTGGCGAAGTGTTGAAAGAGACCATGGAGAGGACAACTGAATACGAAAACACACCTTCTTCTTAGAAGAGTTGAGCGACAATAGGGGGCACGGCCCCGCGCATGAAAAAACGGCTACAAAATTCTTTGTAGCCGTTTTTTTAAGGAAGATGTGGGCCATCTAGGGCTTGAACCTAGGACCTCCAGATTATGAGTCTGTTGCTCTAACCAACTGAGCTAAAAGCCCTTCTCTTACATCCTTTTATCGGAATGCGGTGCAAAAATACACAATTCCTATTAAACAAACAAGGGTTGCAGCAAAAAAGTGCTGTTTTTATTCTCTTTTTTTGAGATGTTTGCAGCTTATCCACCCTACAAGGACTTGAATGATTTCTTACGAAACAAGAAGAAATTTCCATGATGGTGGTTATATATGGATATTATTTGCTATTTTTGCAATTAAATAGTAATATCCTACCATGTATGAGTAATGCAGATTATGTTACCAACCAAGATATTATGCTACTTTTAGCGAAGCGCATAAAGGAGTACAGGCTTGCCGCACGGATGAGCCAAAAGGAAATGGCGGAAAAATCTGGGGTGAGCCTTGCTACAATAAGCCATTTTGAACAGGGTGTCAATCAGAATATGACCCTGAATAATTTCATATCACTGTTGCGGATAGTTGGTATGGAGCAACGTGTCAGTGATTTACTGCCTGAATTGCCCATGCCGCCGATGGCACTAAAACAGATAAACAAATTCATTCCCAAAAGAGTAAGGAGAAACGATAATGATACAAAATCTTGATGTGTTTTTATGGAATCGCAAAGTAGGTACATTGGTAGCCTATAAGGAGAGATACACAGAAAAGGTATGCTTCTATTTCGATAGCGACTTTATAAAAGGTGGTTATGATATCGCTCCGCTGCAAGCTCCAATAAGTGGCGTGTTTGCCCAACGTGGGTTGCCTGTCTATGCCGAGGAGAATAAGCTCTTTAGTGGTCTGCCCTCTTTTATTGCCGACTCACTGCCTGACCATTGGGGTAATAGGATCTTCAATGAATGGGCGAAAACGCATCATATAAAATCCCGTGACCTGTCATCACTTGACCGCTTGGCATACATCGGTCGGCGAGGTATGGGAGCGTTGGAGTTTATACCTCCTGCCGCTGAAGAAATGGAAAAGCCGTTCAAAGTGGAAATTGCCGACCTACATAGGCTTGCCCGTGCTGCCTTGAACGAGGCTAAGGACTTCAAGGCTGAGATGCAACTGGACTTGATGATTGAGAGCCTGTTCAAGGTGGGGACATCTGCCGGTGGTCGTAGAGCGAAAGCAATCATTCATGTGAATACGAAAACCAATGAGTGCTATTCGGGCCAGGTAAACGCTCCTGCATCTGGTTTTACCCCGATGCTTATCAAATTTGATGAGCATCTTGACTTGCCGACAACACGTATCGAATATAGTTATTTCCTGATGGCACGGGACGCAGGGATGGAGATGATGTCATCGATGCTGATTGAGGGTGAAAAGGAAGCGCATTTCCTGACAGAACGGTTTGACCGAAAGGGATATGAGAAAATCCATGTCCAGACATTGGCGGCAATGAACCCAGCAGCGGACAGTTATGAGGCTCTGTTTGACACCGCTTGTCGTATCGGTATCATGCCGGTGGAAATGCAACGGTTGTTCCTGTCCATGACCATGAATGTGATTGGAGGAAATGTGGATGACCACAATAAGAATTTCAGCTTCATGATGGGGCAAGACGGCGTGTGGCATATTACCCCTACGTATGACTTCACATTTTCGGTCGATCCGTCGGCACCGGGATATGTAAACCGTCATTGCATGACCATAAACAACAAAAACTCTGCCATTGAACGTGGGGATTTGCTTGAGGTTGCTAAGAAATACAATATAAAAGGGGCTGATTCCCTGATAGAAAAGGCAATCGGTGTTGTCGGCGACTACCAGCGATATGCACAAATAGCAGGGGTTGATGGTTATTGGAGCCACCAAATAAAAGAGGAAATTAGCGACCGTATTGAGATGTTATCAGAGGTATCGCGATAAAATGGATTCCATCGATGACGTTTTCCTTTGGAGGGCTTTGCGCTAATAGTATTAAATGACATATTTACCTACTTATAAGCCCCAAATCACTATCAAAAAGGAGTGAATTCACTTTTTTTTGAGAGACCTTGCTTTTTAACGAATAAACGTGTTTGGAACGCATTGTAAAGCCAAGCCGCAAAAAAGCAAGCGGCAATATAACCAACGAAAGCAGGATAAATAGATAGATTTTCTTTTTCCGCAGCCTTCGCCCAATTCGCAAAATAAGGACGAACGAGAGGATGAACCACAAAAAGGGAAGCGGACAAGCCTCCGATCCAAAGCCAAAGACCACTGCTCTTGCGTGGTAAAAGAGAGGCCAAGGGCAAGGCTATTCCGATAGCAAATAAAGGCGTAAGCAACCATAAGTAGGCATTAAAACTGCAAAGAATCAACAATATCATTGACGGTAGAAAACTCCACACGGGTAAACGAAAGCCATAACGACTGCCCCACACGCCCGCCAAAAACGGCAACATACTACCGACAAAATTATAGCGCAGATAGTGAAGCACCTCATGCTTGGCATTGTCGAAGAACAGAAGGACAATCGCTTGCATCAACAAGCAAAGACCAACAGCAACAAGCAAACTCGTGCGATTGCGCCACCGATAAAAGACGAGACGATAAACGATATAAAGTTGCAAGGTAAGCGAGAAATACCACCACGGACCTAACAAATTGTAGTGCTTCGGCATCAGGTTGCTGACAAAGGTAAGGACATAAAGCACATCCGCCCAATGAAGACGTATATGCCATCCATGTTCGAAAGCATGGATACCAATAAAAAGAAGCACCGCGGGCACTAGTAATTTCCAGAGCTTTATGACGTTGTAAGAGATAAAGGATCCGATGCTAACGGAAGAAGCATTGCTTCGTTCGTATTTTTGCACCAATCCATAACCGCTAATAAAAAGGAAAATCGGAACGCCGTAATGTCCAAAGAAAGAAAGGATATTCATAAAAAGATGAGGACCCCCATTTCTGAAATAATGAGCAAGCATTTGCACGTTACTTTCGGTAAAAGAGTACTCATTCTCTGGGATACAGCGAGGCATCCAATGACAATAGTTGTGGAGAAAGATAGCACAAATGGCAAGACCTTTTAAAAAAGTAGAATCGCGGCGGGACAAAGAAGTAATCATTGTGCTATTGATGTTTTGGGGGGATGGTGAACACTTCTCGCTTCTCGTTTTTCATCAACTCGTTGTAGTCGACCATTCGCTTTAAGATACGAGGACGATCGGAATTGAAACTATCGTTTAGCAAATCGCGTTTTGGATTATACTGAGGACAATGAATGCCCGCAAGTCCAAACATAAGATGAGGTATGTCGTCAATTGCAAACGGGCGGTGCGCCATTTTATGAATATTGCGTACAATCTCGCGATGGTTACGCCGAAATTTGCGAGTGAACCAGATTTCAAAAGGAATCTCAAACTCCGCACGCGCCAACGAAGGTGTAATCTCCGCATCGTGATTTCGCCCAAACGTAGGCAACTCACCATACACTTCCTCTCCATGGTCGGAAAAGTAGATTACAATGGCATCTTCGTCCTTAAAGAAAGAGAAAATACGCGCAATCACCCAATCGTTGTAACGCGTCGCATTGTCGTAGTCTGCCACTATCTGCTTTTCGGTTTCATCCAAATCGGGGCGATGGATGTCCGATGTATGAAAATAGGTGTCACTCGACTTGAACCGTTTGTTGTACTCTAAATGTTGCCCCATTAAATGAAACATCACGAGGTTATTGCGCCCAGGAGTATAGTGTTGATACTCCTTGATAAATCCTTTGTCGTAAAAATTTTTGCGCGTATTGCGATAATCGAATGAAAGACTGTCTAGCAATTCATCGTTTAGGAAAAAACTACCATTAAAGTCCGCGGCATTCTGTCGAGTACTTTTATTAAATTGATTGGTGATAAAAGCCACTTTATATCCCGCTTTGCGAAACACAGCAGGGAACAGCACGCCATCGGCCCATACGCCAGGCTGATCGACGCTATGAGTCGACATAAAACTTTTAAAACAATTGCTTGTTACGTTCCATGGCGTAACCACATCCGTGAAAGCCACGAGAGAGCCATTGCGCGCGAAACCCAATTGATAGGGTGTGGTAGGCAGGTCATAACCATACAGTTGCGAATGGCGCTTGTTGTAACTTTCGCCAATGATGAGCACCACGTTTGGACAGCGGAAAGTACAACTGTCTACTTGCAAGGAAAGCATATTCTTTTTCAGTTTCTTGATTTCATAATCGGAGATGAGTAAGAATTTAAAAGAATAAAGAAGGCGATAACAAGGTGAATAGAAGCATTTCGACTCGGTACGCTCTACTTTCACCGTGTTCTCTTGTTTAAAGAAATAGTCGTACATTTTGCATTTCTCTTCCCAAGATATATAGACACTTAAAAAGAATAGAATGGGAATGAGAATATCGATAAAGATGCTTATCGGATGCATTCGCAAAGGCAAATGCGTACGTTGTTTCACTTCGCGACGAAGGAAATAGAACCATCGATGACCATAGAAGGCAAAGAGAATATTCAACAACAAAATTGAGCCGTAGATCAGCACCACTTTCGCGGTCTGCCAACACCACAAATAAGAGCTAAAAAACTCAGAAGCTTCGTCCGAATTCGTTTCTAAACAGAGTTGCATCGTTACGGGCGAGAAAAGAAGAATAAAACGGAACAAGAGGAACGCCTCTATCACACACGTGGTATAACCAATGAAATAGAACAGCCAACGAAACCACCGTGCCACACGCTCTGGTATCGCATACAGTAATGCGCAAAGCATATAAATATCGAAGAAAAACTCAACGAAGTAAAGGCTGCGATCGTGGCTTCGAATTTCTAAATTGACAGATACAGCAAGCAACACATACATAAACGTGAAGAAGAGCAAATTGTGTCGTACGGGCATAGCCAAACGTCGAAAAGCCACATGGATGTACCTAAGAATATTCATTGTTTTTATAACTTTATGGCAAAAGTACAAAGTTTCTTTTGATTGTCGGGTAGAATTTTCTACTTTTGCACAAAAGAGATTGCAACTTCAGTTCCTCCAATCGACGAGAGAGGCATTTTAGGGTATACGCTTTGCATCCAACAAAAAGTAATGGTAAAAGAAACACTTAAAGAAAAAACAGCGAAGGGCTTGTTTTGGGGAGGACTAAGCAATAGTCTACAGCAGTTACTCGGGCTCGCGTTCGGCATCTGTTTGGCACGCTTACTCTCGCCTGGCGATTATGGTATGGTCGCAATGCTTACGGTCTTTTCGCTCCTTGCAAGTAGCATTCAGGAAAGCGGCTTTGTGAGTGCTCTTGCCATTCGCAAAGAAGTGCATCATCGCGACTACAACGCGGTCTTTTGGTTTAGTCTACTTGCTAGTGTTTCTCTTTATGTCGTCCTCTTCTTTTGTGCACCGCTTATCGCGGCTTACAACCATACGCCAGAACTCACGCCTCTTGCTCGCTATGCCTTTTTAGGTTTTGTATTATCGAGTCTGAGTACCGCTCACTTTGCCGTACTTTTTCGAAAAATGAAAGTAAAGCAACGTACGATAGCAACCTTTGTGGCAACGGTGGTATCGGGTGGCGTGGGGATCACGATGGCCGCCTGTGGCTTTGCTTATTGGGGCTTAGCAACTCAAGACCTTTGTTATAAATTAGTCATCACTCTTTTGTTTTGGCATTACTCAGGTTGGCGACCTACGTTTCAACTGGACTTTCGTCCAATCCGCCAAATGTTTGGCTTTAGTAGTAAAGTGCTTGCCACCAATCTACTCAACACCATCAACAATCAGTTCTTGCAAGCTTTACTAGGGCATTTCTATCCACGAGGCGATGTAGGGCTCTACTCACAAGCGAATAAATGGAACACCATGGGCTACTCGATTGTCGGAGGAATGGTAGGCAGCATCGCTCAACCCGTATTTGCACAAGTGGGCAATGAGCGCAGTCGACAACAACGCGTGTTCCGGAAAATGCTTCGTTTCACGGCTTTTCTGTCTTTCCCTGCAATGCTAGGATTGGCGTTGATCGCTACCGATTTTGTACCGTTAGCTCTTGGCAATAAATGGGTCCCTTGCGTCCCTTATTTGCAGATTCTGTGCGTAGCAGGTTCGTTTATCCCTCTTTCGCAACTCTACTCCAACCTCATTGTCAGCAGTGGGCGTTCCTCTGTATATTTAAGTAGCACCGCCGTGTTACTCCTCTTGCAACTCGCTACGATGTATTTCCTTTATCCTTACGGCATCACGGCTCTGCTCTATGCCATTACCACCATCAATATTGTATCGCTCTTTGTGTGGCATTTTCTGGCGGCAAGACAAACGGGCTTAAAACTGATTCATACGTTAATGGACATAGTCCCCTTTGCGTTCCTCTCCGCAGCCGTGATGTGGGTAGCTTATATCACCACGTTACAAGTGGACCATATGATACTTCGTTTCATCTTAAAAATCGTGATCGCCGTTCTGCTTTATGGCACCATGATGTGGTTCTTACGAATCGCCGTATTTCGTGAGTGCCTCCACTTTCTTCTCCGAAAGAAATCATCTTAAAATGCGAACAGAAAAATGACAAACCCTACCGTTTCCGTAGTGATGGCCACCTACAATGGTGAACATTTCCTACATCTACAATTAGACTCACTACTCGCTCAAACCTATCCCATCTATGAGATTATCATTCAAGATGACGGTTCAACCGATCGCACCCTTGATATAGCTCGTGAATATGCAGCGCAGCACCCTCATATTCACCTCTATCAAAACGAAAAGAACCAGGGCTGGAATTTGAATTTCATATCGGCTTTTCAACGTGCCAAAGGCGACTATATCGCCATTTCCGATCAAGATGATATTTGGTTTACCCATAAGATAGAGCGACAAATGGCGGCTATTGGAAAGAAAGATATTTGCTTCTCTTTTCGGTATAAAGACAAGGAATACACAGAACACGGTCGCGTGCTTGGTGCTCCTCAAAATTCTTTTGAATGCCTTCTCTTCACCTCTATTATACCAGGTCATTGCATTTTGGCTCGCACCGCCTTCCTTCAATCCATAGAGGAATGGAACCCCGATATACCTTACGATTGGTGGATCGCCATTCAGGCGTATCTCCACCGTGGAGTAGCTCGGGTAGACGAAGCTTTAAATTGGCATCGTCCGCATGTGGAGTCGGCATCCTATCTACTGATGTCTAAAAGTTGGAAGAAAGCAGAACAAGCCACTTGGCAGCCTTACGTGTTTGGATGGGCCGCTTTTCGACGCTATCAAAAAAGAAAAGATTGGCAATGGTTTTACGCTTATATAGAGCAACATACCTCCGATACGTTTGAAGTTGAAGCGCACCGTATCGCTCATCTCATGCGCTGCCCGGGCTGGAAAAATCTGTTCCAACTTTGCTACTTAACAATGCATCTCCGTGCAAAAATACATCAACGATTTGCAGGAGGAAAAGGATTAAAACGAGTGCGGAATGCGGTGCGAGGCTTTTTCTATCCTTGTATGCTCACCTACAACAAGAATATGCATTTTCTGGGAAAAGACGAAAGCTCTTTGACATAAAAAACGCGTGGTGCAACTATTTTTGACCGCCCACGCACGCTAGGAACCCTAAAAAAAACGTAACTTTGCGACTAAAATAGAAGAAATCGACAATGGCAGAAAAAAATTATAAGCGTACTCTCGTTACAGCAGCACTTCCTTACGCCAATGGAGGCGTTCATATTGGACATTTAGCAGGCGTTTACGTACCCGCCGATATTTATGTACGTTATCTCCGTTTAAAGAAACAAGAGGTTCTCTTCGTGAGCGGCTCGGACGAACACGGTGTCCCCATTACGTTACGAGCAAAAAAAGAAGGTTGCACACCTCAAGATGTGGTAGATCGTTATCACAAATTGATAAAAGAGAGTTTTGAAGGCTTTGGTATTTCGTTCGATATTTATAGTCGCACGTCATCAAAGACGCATGCGGACACTGCATCTGAATTCTTTCGCACACTTTATGACAAAGGAGAGTTTGTGGAAAAAGAAAGCGAACAATTCTACGACGAACAAGAACATACGTTTCTGGCAGACCGTTATATAACAGGAGAATGCCCTCATTGTCACGCAGAAGGAGCATATGGCGACCAATGTGAGAAATGCGGAACCGCCCTATCACCAACGGAACTCATCCATCCTAAAAGTGCCATTAGTGGTAATGCTCCAGTCATGAAGAGTACAAAGCATTGGTATCTTCCGCTTGATCAACATCAGGCTTGGCTCGAAAAATGGATACTCGAAGAACATAAAGATTGGCGTAGCAACGTGTTCGGACAATGTAAAAGCTGGTTCGACATGGGACTTCAACCACGCGCCGTGAGTAGAGACTTAAATTGGGGTATCCCCGTCCCTGTGAAAGAGGCAGAGGGAAAAGTGCTCTACGTATGGTTTGACGCACCGATTGGCTACATTAGTAACACAAAAGAATTATGCCCTGACAATTGGCAAAAGTGGTGGAAAGACGATTCCACTCGTTTACTTCATTTTATAGGTAAAGACAACATCGTGTTCCATTGCATTGTGTTCCCTGCGATGCTCAAAGCCGAAGGTAGTTATATTCTTCCTGACAATATACCTGCGAATGAGTTCCTGAACCTTGAAGACGATAAAATTTCAACTTCGCGCAATTGGGCGGTATGGCTTCACGAATACCTTGTAGATCTTCCTCATAAACAAGATGTACTTCGCTATGTGCTGACGGCCAATGCTCCCGAAACAAAGGACAACAATTTTACGTGGAAAGACTTTCAAGCACGTAACAACAACGAATTGGTAGCGGTTTATGGCAATTTTGTAAACCGTGCTCTTGTGCTTACTCAGAAATATTATGAGGGCATAGTGCCTCAAGCGGGTGAATTGACCGAGAGCGATAAGGCTACGATTGCAGAATTTACAGACGTGAAAATTCAAGTAGAACGCTTGCTCGACCATTTCCGTTTCCGTGATGCTCAAAAAGAAGCCATGAACCTAGCGCGTATTGGTAATAAATATTTGGCAGATTGCGAACCTTGGAAAGTGATCAAAACAGATCCCGAGCGCGTGAAAACCGTCTTAAATATTGCATTGCAATTGGTAGCGAACCTCGCCATCGCCTTTGAGCCGTTTTTACCCTTCAGCAGCGAAAAACTACGTAAGATGGTCAATCGTGAAGCATTCGATTGGAACGACCTTGGGCGTACCGACTTATTACCTGCGGGCCATCTGTTAGGAACTCCTGAATTACTCTTCGAAAAAATAGAAGACGAAGTGGTGGAAGCTCAAATACAAAAACTTTTAGATACAAAGAAAGCCAACGAAGAAGCCAATTATAAAGCACAACCCATCGCGAAAGACCTTGATTTTTCAGACTTCGAAAAACTTGATATACGTGTAGGGACCGTAAAGACCTGCGAAAAAGTAGCTAAGGCCGATAAACTCTTAAAGTTCACCCTCGAAGATGGATTAGGAGAAGAGCGCACCATCGTTAGTGGCATCGCATTGCATTACAAGCCTGAAGAACTTGTTGGCAAACAACTTTGCTTCATCGCGAACCTACCTCCTCGCAAACTAAAAGGTATTGAAAGTCAAGGTATGATACTAAGTGCGATGGACTTTGATGGGAAACTGAGTGTCGCCACCATCGATCGCCCCGTTAAACCAGGTAGCAAGGTGCAATAGTCAAACATCCATTTGAGCCATGAACGATTGGTTTACCATAGACACCATCGATAAGAATACATTCATTATTAGCGAGTACCGTCATTGGGAAGAAACACATTGTTACCTTTTAAATGGCGACAAACAGAGCCTACTGATCGATACAGGACTCGGAATAGGTAATATATATAATGAAATAATTAAACGAACCGAAAAGCCAGTTATTGCAATTGCTACGCATATTCA
>JAVVVP010000046.1:0-19210 GCA_036652575.1 Bacteroidaceae bacterium | reverse complement strand
TATAGTATGAAGAAAAGAATATTGTTTGTCTGTTTAGGTAACATCTGTCGCTCGGCTACGGCGGAGGGCGTAATGCTACATTTAATGCGTGAAAGAGGATTGACGCATTGTTATGAAATTGATTCCGCAGGAATCCTTCGCTGTCATGAAGGTAAATTACCCGATGTTCGGATGCGGACCCATGCGGCTCGTCGTGGTTATCATTTAGTTCATCGCTCGCGTCCTGTGGTTGTTGCTGATTTTGAGCTTTTTGATTTGATTCTCGGTATGGACGATCGTAATATAGATGATCTTCGAAGTTTGGCTCCCTCGCTTGAGGCGATGACTAAAATTCATCGTATGACAGATTATTGTACGCGGAACGAAGTGGACCACGTGCCAGATCCTTATTATGGTGGGTCTGATGGTTTTGAACGTGTGATAGACCTCTTGGAAGATGCTTGTGATGGGTTGCTCCATACGTTAGAAGAAAAATGAAACAATCCTTTTGTAACGAAAAGAAGGTCACTTAAACCATTGTTTAAGCGACCTTCTTTAGTGTTCCTTTATTTAGCGATATTGCTATTCTGCGTTTTCTGGGCGAAGTTGACGAACAACAGCACCTGTGCGCCACATTTCGCTTTCACGAAGTGATTTTAGTTCCTCTTCGAGTTTCTCGCGATAGTCTGGTTTAGAGTTGCTATCGATAGAGATTTGAGCTTCGTTACCTGTTTTTACGCTATGGTAAAGTTTTTCAACTACAGGTTTGATTGCATCGTGGAAAGGGCCCATCCAGTCTAGTGCACCGCGTTGTGCAGTGGTAGAACAGTTGGCATACATCCAATCCATACCTTTTTTTGCGAACAATGGCATCAGAGATTGTGTAAGTTCTTCGCAGGTTTCGTTGAAAGCTTCAGAAGGAGTATGTCCGTTCTCGCGGAGTACTTCATACTGAGCCAAAAGAAGTCCTTGAATCGCGCCCATCAAAGAGCCACGTTCACCCGTAAGGTCAGAATAAACTTCACGTTTGAAAGTTGTCTCAAACATATAACCAGCACCGATTCCGATACCGAAAGCAAGTGTACGTTCTAGTGCTTTGCCTGTTGCATCTTGATAGACGGCGTAAGAGCAGTTCAAGCCACGACCTTCCAAGAACATGGTACGAAGTGATGTACCAGATCCCTTAGGAGCAACCATAATAACGTCTATATCTTTAGGGGCAATAACGTTTGTGCGATCTGCATACGTAATAGCGAAACCATGAGAGAAGTAAAGAGCTTTACCTGCCGTCATATATGGTTTGATTTTAGGCCATGCATCGATTTGTGCTGCGTCAGAGAGCAACATACATACGATCGTTGCTTTTTCTGCAGCTTCTTCGATAGAGAATAGTGTTTTGCCGGGAACCCAGCCATCAGCTACTGCTTTATCGAACGTTTTACCAGGGCGTTGACCCACGATTACGTTGAAGCCATTGTCGCGTAGATTACAAGCTTGACCAGGACCTTGTACTCCATAACCAAGAACTGCAATTGTTTCGTCTTTTAGCACTTCGCGTGCTTTTTCCAATGGAAATTCTTCACGGGTTGCTACCTCTTCGATAGTACCGCCAAAATTTAATTTTGCCATTTCTTTTTGTTTTTTTTGTCAGCCTTTTGTGGCTGCACGTTCTACTTATAGTTAATTATTTTCTTTCTTTTCCTTTATTATTGCCCATAAGGCTTGAATTCTACTTGGCATCGACACACCACTTCGCCTTGGGTGCTTGTCCCGCGATTCACATTTTTGCGTATTTCGATGGCGTGTACACCTCCCCCTTTTTCTTCGTGATAGAAACTAAGGGTATCGCCTAGGTAGCTTTCTGTATTATAAGCAATTTCAAAGCGCGCTACCCGTTGCGTTGCAAAGGTTTCTTTTGGAAACAGATTGAGCGCGTGTTCTATGTATTTTATACTGTTTACATGCCCGTTGATGTCGATGTCGCTATAATAGGTCTCTATTGTTCTTTCTGCTTCTTCTGCATGAGTGCGTATGCGCCCAGGCATTTTTACGATACAGGGCTTTTCAGTGTCTAGGCAGTCGATAAAGTTTTGATCTACGAGATTCTCTAAATCAGCGGGCTTTCGCGTTTTCATATCGATCATTGCCCAGATGCTGTATGCATATCCAATCGTTTTTCCATCCTTTGTTGTGATCGCAAAACAACGGTCTGTAAAGAGTTTATAGAGTTTGCAAATCCAAGTTTCAACAGTGTATGCTTCATCCGTCTTAGGCATCTCGCTCATTTCAATAACCAAACGTGATAAGACCCATGAATAGGACGACTCATGTAAATGGATCACACCAAATCCGTGTTCTGCTGCATGCATACCAGCACAGCGTAGCAGTTGATTGCCAAAGATTCCCCAAGCTAAATGCCCTGTAAAATCTTCTTGAAAGGGTTCTACGTAGTAGGTGTTCTGTCTTATGTGGCTATTTTTGGCCATCTTTATTCTATTCCTTTATTTATGTTGTTGAGCAAGATGTTCTGCGTGCTCTTGTTTACGCTCTGCTAGGTATTCGTTGAGTAGTTCTCGTTTGCTTTTTGTGATGGCGATTGCCCCAGAACGTACATATTGAAGTACACAATTAAACTCCTTGAGTTTGTTGTAAAGCGATACGATTTCTTCTGTCATCCCATCTTTTGTGACGATGGAATAAGTGGAATTTACTTCTACAATTTGAGCATCGTGTAGCCGAATCGCTTTTGATATGTCGCGATTCTTTAGCATGATAGGTGTCGCGAGTTTAAACAAAGCCGATTCAAAGATGAAGATCTCGTCTTCGGTGAAGTAATTGGCTTGTACCACGTCTATCTTTTTTTCAATCTGTAGTGTTATCTTTTGTATTGTGCTTTCATCGCTCCAGCATGTAATCGTGTATCTGTGAATACCTTCGACACCTGAAGCGGAAACGTTTAGGCTTTCGATATTTACTTGTCGGCGTGTAAATACAGCTGTTACTTGGCTCAATAAGCCAACCAAGTTTTCAGAGAATATAATGAGTGTATATAATGTTTTATCTTCCATTTTTATTTATTCTTCTTTTTACCTGTCTATTTTCATCTGCATGTCATTCACATCGCTACCTGGACAGCACATTGGTAAGACATCACCTTCTTCGATAACCGCTACTTGTAATAGAAATGGGCCGTCCGTTGTAATCATTTTGTTTATACCATTTTCTATATCCTCTCGTTGTGTTACCGTGTGGCAAGGAATATGATATGCTTCTGCTATCTTTTCGTAATTTGGGTTTGCCATAGGGGTAAATGAATAGCGTTTTTGGAAGAATAATTCTTGCCATTGACGTACATTTCCCAGATAGTTGTTGTTGAGTAGAATTATTTTAACGGGAGCTTGTTGTTCCATAATCATTCCTAATTCTTCTATGGTCATTTGCAAACCTCCATCGCCAACGAAGAGGCAAACCATCCGATGGGGAGCACCAAAAGTGGCTCCAACAGCAGCGGGTAGCCCGAAGCCCATGGTTCCCATACCACCAGAGGTGACGATGCTGCGTTTTTCTGTGAAACGAAAATAGCGAGCTGCCATCATTTGATTTTGACCTACATCCGTCACCAAAATGGCTTTATCTTCTGTCATCTCTGTTACTTTGCGTATGACTTCGCCCATTTTTATAGGACCTTCTGTAGGGTGAATTTCTGGTTCTATAACAAGGCGACTTTCTTTGTCGTCGTAAGCACGGAAACTCTCTCTCCATGTATTGTGTTCTGTGGGCTTCACCAATTCTGTAACGGCTGCAAGCGTTTCTTTGCAATCACCGAGAACGGCTAAATCGACAGGAATGTTCTTGTTTATTTCAGAGGGATCGATGTCGAAATGAATTTTGCGAGCTTGGCGAGCATACGTATGGAGGTTGCCTGTGATGCGATCGTCAAAGCGCATACCAATAGCGATCAAAAGGTCGCATTCTTGTGTCTTTATGTTCGGACCAAGATTCCCGTGCATACCAAGCATACCAACGTTTAGAGGATGGTCTGAAGGTAAGGCCGAAAGTCCTAGTAGTGTTCGTCCCGCAGGTATCCCTGCTTTTTCAAGAAAGGCTACTAATTCTTCTTGTGCATGACCTAATTCCACTCCTTGCCCAACGAGAGCAAGAGGATATTTGGCACTATTGATCATCTTCGCCGCTTCGGTTATGGCCTCTGGCTCCATTTTAGGTACAGGAACATAACTACGAATAAAGTTGATGTGCTGAGGTTCATAATCAGCAAATCCGATTTGTGCATTTTTGGGAAAGTCGAGAACGACAGGACCTGGACGTCCGCTACGTGCAATGTAGAAAGCACGGCTCACCGCCCAAGCAACGTCTTCGGCACGACGAATTTGGTAGGACCATTTAGAAACGGGACTTGTAACGCCTACTATGTCGCATTCTTGAAAAGCGTCCGTCCCAAGCATGTTGATACCCACTTGACCGCAGATAACTACAATAGGTGTACTGTCGAGCATGGCATCAGCAATGCCACTGATGGTATTCGTAGCACCTGGTCCACTGGTTACAATGCTAACGCCGACTCGTCCACTGACTCGTGCATAGCCTTCAGCGGCATGCACTGCGGCTTGTTCATGACGTACCAAAACATGGTTCAACTGCTCTCTGAAATCATACAAGGCGTCATACGAAGGGATGATAGCTCCTCCTGGGTATCCAAAAAGCGTTGTAACGCCTTCTTCTACTAAAGAGTGCATCAAAATCTCTGCACCTGTAATTTGACTTTTCGACATAGTCTATTCTTTTGTTTTTGTTTTTGTGTTAGAAAACGAGGAACTGCTGTAATACGGTTTCCACGTTCTTTCTTTATATAATGCGTACGCCACCTTGATCCGCAGAACTGACCATCGAAGCGTAGGCTTTTAGGGCTTTCGAGATGTGGCGAATGCGGGTGACGGGTTGCATAGGACGTGCGGCAAGTTCTTTGTCGCTTAGTTTTACGTTGATAGAACGGTTTGGAATATCAATTTCTATGATGTCGCCGTTCTTGATTTTTCCGATGTTGCCACCAGCTGCTGCTTCTGGAGATATGTGTCCAATGCTTAAGCCCGATGTCCCACCGCTAAAGCGTCCGTCTGTGATAAGTGCACATTCTACCCCGAGATGCTTGCTTTTAATATAAGAGGTGGGGTATAGCATTTCTTGCATACCTGGACCACCTTTGGGTCCTTCATTGGTAATCACAACGATGTCGCCACTTATCACTTGGCCGCCCAGAATGCCTTCGCAGGCCGCTTCTTGAGAATCAAAAACCTTTGCAGGTCCTTCAAAGTGCCAAATGCTTTCGTCTACGCCAGCTGTTTTAACAACACAGCCTTTTTGAGCAATGTTTCCGAAGAGTACAGCTAGTCCGCCATCTTTACTATAAGCATGCGTTAAGTTGTGAATACATCCTTCTGCGCGATCCGTATCTAAGCTTTTCCACGTGTTATTTTGCGAGCCCATTTCTGTTGTGAATTTGCCACCTGGAGCACTCGAATAAATGCGTTTAGCCTCTGCATCGAGTTGATCTTTACAAACATCGTATTTGGCGATGTCGGAACCGAGCGTACTTCCATTTACGCGCAGCGTGTTGAGATTCAGCAAATCTCCTTTGGATAATTCCCCGAGTATATTGAGGATGCCACCTGCACGGTTGCATTCTTCCATTGAATATTTTTGAGTGTTGGGTGACAGTTTACATAAACAAGGAACCTTGCGGCTAAGTCTGTCTATGTCTTCCATCTTAAAGTTTACCTCACCTTCGTTGGCAACCGCTAAAAGATGAAGAATTGTATTGGTTGAGCCGCCCATTGCAATATCTAGGGACATCGCATTCAGAAAGGCTTCCCGATTTGCTATATTGCGTGGTAGGACACTCTCATCGCCATCTTCGTAGTATTTAAAGGCGTTCTTTACGATGACGGCAGCAGCATCTTTAAAGAGCTGGATGCGATTTTCGTGGGACGCTAAGATGGTGCCGTTCCCTGGTAGAGAAAGCCCGATAGCCTCAGTTAATGAATTCATAGAGTTTGCCGTGAACATACCAGAGCAGCAACCGCAACCAGGGCAAGCGTGCTTTTCTATTTCATTCAGTTCTTCTTGTGAAACAGATTTGTCGGCACCTTTCACCATCGCGGTGATGAGGTCGATGTTTTCGCCTTTCCATTTGCCAGCTTCCATCGGTCCACCCGATACAAAGATGGTCGGGATGTTTAGTCGCATAGCGGCAATCATCATACCTGGGGTTATTTTATCACAATTGCTGATGCATACTAAGGCATCGGCTTTGTGTGCATTCACCATATATTCTACGCTGTCGGCTATCAGGTCGCGGCTCGGCAGAGAGTAAAGCATCCCGTCATGTCCCATTGCAATACCATCGTCAATTGCAATGGTGTTAAATTCGGCAGCATAGCAACCTCGTTTTTCTATTTCTTGTTTTACCAATTGACCGACATGGTGCAAGTGTGTATGTCCAGGTACAAATTGTGTAAAGGAGTTCGCTATTGCTATAATTGGTTTACCGAATTGCTCTTGTTTCATTCCGTTTGCGACCCATAGGGCACGTGCCCCAGCCATTCGTCGACTTTCTGTGCAAATTGCACTACGTAATTTATTCTTCATAAGAATTTATTCTTCTCTTAAAGTTCTGATATTTTACTATGAAAGGCAAAAATAGCGCTTTCTTGCTTAATGGCAAAGGCTAAACCTTTCTTTTCGTAAATAATAAGTGATAATCTTGCTTTTTTGCACACTATTAAGTGCCTTTGCGCAGACAAATATACAAAAAGAGGTACTATTTACTATCAAAAGCAAGAGAGAAGACACTGGAGAGAAAAGAGCTTTTCTTTTATTTGTTCTTTTGCTTGGCTCTTTTTCGAAAGAAGATATTGCGGTGTGCGGTTTTTGCTTCTTTCTGTAGCTACTTTAATATAAAAGGTATAATAGCTGAGTAAGGTAGACGGGGTAACAAAAAAAGCCAAAAAGAAGCGTAAAAGAGTCCTTTTCATAGACCGCGATAGGAATGAAAACAGTGTAACAATGCACTCTATTTATTGTCTATTCGTAAGGAAAATAGTATCTTTGCACGCATAATTATCAATCAAACTCACAATACGATGAATCATACGTCAGCTTACGACTTAACCATCATCGTCCCCGTCTATAACGAGGAGGATAACCTACTCAAATTGGAAGAGACACTTACTCAATATTTGCCAATCGCTTTGTACAAAACTTGTGTTTTGCTTGTGAACGATGGATCAACGGATGGCAGTCAAAAACGGATGAGCGAAATCTGTGTGCGCAGTCCTCATTTTTACTATCTGAAGTTTGCTCAAAATAGAGGTTTAAGTGCTGCTATGAAGGCGGGAATAGACTATGCCGAAAGTCGTTTTGTGGGGTATATGGATGCAGATATGCAAACTGCACCTGAAGATTTTAACTTGTTGTTAAAGCACATAGAGGACTATAAACTCGTGATGGGCATACGTGCCAATCGAAAAGATAGTTTTTTTAAAAATATGCAATCGAAAATAGCGAATGGTTTTCGTCGTTCTATGACAGGTGATAAAGCGCTTGATACGGGTTGCCCGCTCAAAGTAATACATACCGATTATGCGAAACGCGTGCCCTTCTTTACGGGGATGCACCGTTTTCTACCCGCTCTTATTAGTCTGCAAGAGGGTGGCACGATGATGCAAATACCCGTTCGTCATTTTCCGCGTGTAGCAGGCGTGTCAAAGTATCATTTGTGGAATAGACTAGTCAGCCCATTTAAGGATTGCTTTGCTTTCCGTTGGATGAAGAAGCGTTATATCAACTACACCATCATTGAAACAAATTTAATAACGTCTCCTACGGCCTCTTCTCAGACAACGAGAGCGAAGGAGAGAGACACGGTTTGCAACGCATGAATACGCCAATCTTTGTTTTTGTTATAGGCTTTTTAGCCCAAGTGTTTTTTTCTGCACGTATCTTGTTACAATGGATACGTTCGGAGCGCGCAGGACAGGTGTTATCACCGCTCTTCTTTTGGGTGTTTTCAATTGCGGGTTCTTACTTGTTGTTTATTTATGGTGTGTGTCGAAATGACTTTTCTATCATTTTAGGGCAATTTATATCGTACTATATTTACCTTTGGAATTTAAATCAGAAAGAGGTTTGGACGCGACTGAATAAAGCGTTCCGTTGGCTTCTCTTATGTACCCCAATTGCAGCCACTGTTTGGTTGTTGCAAGACATACCTCTTTTTATCAACCAGTATTTTGCCAATGAGCACATTCCGTTATGGCTTGTTGCCTTTGGTTCGGCAGGACAAATTATCTTTACGCTTCGTTTCGTCTATCAATGGCTTTGCTCCCGTCGAAAAGGTGAAAGCGTGCTTCCCGCTGGTTTTTGGATTCTTAGTCTTACGGGGTCGGGCATCATTGTCGCCTATGCGGTTTTCCGTCTTGACCCCGTGTTGATACTCGGACAATCAGTAGGTTTTGTTGCCTATATTCGAAACTTATTTATAGGGAAAAAGGCGAAAGCCTCTCTTTGCAAAACAATAAACGATTAAATAAAGCATAACGCATGAAAGTATTGGTCACAGGGGTCGCAGGATTTATAGGTTATTACACTTCAAAAGCCTTGTTAGAAGCTGGCTATGAAGTGGTTGGAATAGACAATCTAAATTCGTATTACGACATACGATTGAAATTGGCACGGCTTGAAAATCTAGGAATAGATGGCGCGAGTGCTACAAATTTAGGTTCTGTAACGACGAGCTTAAAATATGAAGACTTTCATTTTCAAAAACTCGACATCACAAAAATGGACAAACTTCGTCAGCTTTTTGTGGAAAACAAATTTAGTATCGTTATAAATCTAGCGGCACAAGCAGGCGTACGTTATTCTCTTGAAAATCCGTTTGCTTATATTCAGAGTAATATCGTAGGCTTCTCTAACCTATTGGAGTGCTGTCGAGCATATCCTGTGGAGCACCTCGTGTATGCAAGCTCGAGTAGTGTGTATGGACGTAGCAATTCTACGCCTTACAAGGAGGACGATATGACCGATTGCCCCGCAAGTCTTTATGCTGCAACGAAGAAAAGCAATGAATTAATGGCGTATACTTATAGCCAACTCTATGGCATTCCTTCCACAGGACTTCGCTTCTTTACGGTTTATGGACCTTGGGGTCGCCCAGATATGGCTCCTTATATGTTTATGAAATCTGTGCTCAAAGGAAAGCCTATTCAAGTGTTCAATCACGGTGATTTACAACGAGACTTTACGTATATAGATGACATCATACGTGGTGTAATGGCCATTTTACCTTATGCACCAACAGGACCCACTCCTCATACGGTTTACAATATTGGCAATGCCTCCCCTGTAGAACTAATGACCTTTATTCACACGATTGAGCGCATCGCAGGAAAGCAAGCAGAATTACAAATGCAGCCTATGCAGCCTGGCGATGTGTATTGCACGTATGCCGATATTTCTCGCTTGCAAAAAAACTTTGATTTTTGTCCAAACACGACTCTTGATGAAGGACTGCAACGTTTCTATGATTGGTTTTGCAGTTATCATCATATAAACAAATTAGAAAATTAGAAAACTATACATTATCGTATAATTAAAAAAACTATTGAAGATGAACAAATTTATATCTTTTCGCAGTTCGTTCGCAATGCTGACCATCACGGTTCTTGCGGCTTGTAGTAGCGACCATGATGCGCCCAACATTCGTTTAACAACCCCCAATACAACGGGTAAGGAACTCATTGAAGTCACGCATTCTGGAAATCTTCCTGCTATGTTTGACTGGAAACTAGACTATAGCTCCAATAAACAGCTCGTTTCGGGTGTGGGGGCATATCGCTTCGGTACAACTTCAGAAAAGGGCTACAATGCAACCCTTCAGTGTACGTCTAAGACCCTTCTTGTGAAGACAAAGAAGAATGAAAAAATCACCATTTTGCTGAACAGTAAAAATTTGATTGAACAGATGAATGTAAATGGCAATGAGTTTAGTTTTAGCTATACGAATGGTTACCTTACACAATGGACCGAGATCGTGAGAAAGACGGATCTAGGTGGTACAACTTCTTACACGTCTTCTGCTGCTATCGCTTATGATAATAATGGTGACCTTCGGTCTATTGCCTATATGAAAAATGGTGATTACCCCAAATATGTACGTACTCTTTCGTTCACCTCTTCTGATCGCCTCAATGTGAATGGCCTTTTACCCGAAGGCGTTTCGGAAGAAATGGGCTGTCTAGGTTTTGAGTATCTATTTTATGCTGGAGCATTAGGGAAAGCTCCGAATCATCTTATTAAGAGTGTTAGCGTGGTGAATACAGAGCAACCAGAACTTGATTATACGCTCGATTTTAGCTATGTGGCCGACACCAATGGTAATGTAACTTATTGCAGCTATTTCTATAAAAATTTACCCGCAGGTGCTACTTACAAATACTAAATCTGCGTGAGATTAAATATATCGGATTATAAAATACATTATCGCGCACTTTATACGCTTGGATTGCCTATTATTATAGGACAGTTTGGCGTTATTGTGCTGGGATTTGCGGACACACTGATGGTGGGCCAGCATAGTGCAGCAGAGCTTTCGGCTGCAAGCTTCGTAACCAATATCTTTACGTTCGCTACACTGGTTAGTTTGGGATTTTCCTACGGACTAACTCCGCTTGTGAGCCGTCTCTTTGGACGAGGTTGTACAGAAGATATTGGATGTCTGCTTCGAAATAGCCTCTTCTCAAATACTCTTTTTGCAGTGCTCATTACCGTCATTTTAGGCATCGTCTATATCAATTTGGATCGGATGGGGCAGCCTATCGAATTGTTGCCTTTGATTAATTCTTATTTTCTCATTATGCTCATCTCCGTTCCTTTTACGCTTTGGTTTAATGCGTTTAAGCAGTTTGCGGAGGGCATTACGGATACACGTACATCGATGTGGATACTTCTTATGAGTAACGTGCTAAATATCGTGGGGAACTATCTTTTTATTTATGGTAAATTGGGTTGTCCAGAACTTGGACTTACAGGTGCAGGTCTTGCTACACTTGCTGCAAAAATTGTTAGCTTTCTAGCTTTTGTTGTGATCTTTTTCACCGCGAGTCGTTACCGTAAGTATGTCGTAAGCTTTCTGCATAGTTGTATAAATCGTAAGGATACGACCGATTTATTTAAATTGGGATTACCTGTTTCTTTTCAGATGGGCGTAGAAACTGCGGCTTTTAATTTGAGTGCGATCATGGTCGGATGGCTTGGTGCAGCAGAACTTGCCAGTCATCAAATTGGCTTAACCATAGGCAATCTTTGTTTCTTATTCTATTCAGGTATGGGTGCAGCTATGTCTATTCGAATTGCCTATTTTCACGGGCAGAAGGATGCCTTGAGTGCTAAGCGTACCACTTATGCAGGACTTCATATTGTGTTGGCTTTCGCCTTGCTTATGTCGTTACCGATCTTTCTTTTCCGCAATGAGTTGGGCGCGCTTTTTACCGATAGTGAGGTGATTTCGCAAATGGTAGCCAATCTGGTACTTCTTATTTTACTTTATCAGTTTAGTGATGGCTTTCAAGTCGCTTTTTGCAATGCTTTACGCGGTTATGCCGATGTGAAGTGGACGATGATTATCGCGTTCATTAGTTATATACTTGTTTCCTTGCCAACGGGTTATTATCTTGGCTTTATTTGCCACATGGGAATACAGGGCGTTTGGCTGGGTTTGCCCATTGGGCTTAGTATAGCGGGAATCGGTTATTACATAAGGTTTCGTGTCATCACAAAATAAGCAACAAGCGTATCATACAAGCAACATCGGCTCGAAGAGTAGAATCTCTTCGAGCCGATGTTGCTTGTATGATACGGTACCTGATGGGTTACTTTAGTAAGTCTTTCAGAAAACGGTCAAGCTCTTCGCTGAGCCCTTTCATAAGTTCGTCATCAAGGATGAGTGTGTCATCGTCTACGAGGTAGAGGTCGGTAATCGTTTCTCGATCGTCGTCCATCAGGGTAAAGGAGTAGGGCTTCAGGATGCCGAGGTTTTCGAGCTTCTCTTTCATATCAGAAATGCACTTACAGAGCAACGATTGCACCATCTCGTAAAAATCCTCTTCTTTATTGTCTATCCACTCTTCTATAATGCAGCGATTCAGTTCTTTATCGTTGTCATCAAATGCCAAAAGCTCACCACTATCTTGTTTCACTTGCAGATGGATGTCTGTAACCGGCATATCTTCTGTTTCTAGTGGATACTTTGCTGCAATTTTGCGCAGTGCTCGCTCAATTTCTTGTATGGTTTGTTCTTTGGCTTTCATAAAATGAATACGTTAAACTATTTAAGTCCAAAAGTACGAAAAAAAAGTTTCGTATAACAAGTTCTAGCAAAAAACTTTGCTCTAGCTCCTAAAACTTTATGATTTATCGTGAAAAGAGCCCTATTGATGGGTCTCAATAGGGCTCTTTTGAAGAGAATTCGATTTTTAATTATAGTCCAATTCCGTGACAGTTCTTAAACTTTTTACCGCTCCCACAAGGACAAGGGTCATTGCGATTCGGCATACTATCCACACGGATGGGCTCTTTCTTTTGTTGTTCGCGAGTGTCGTGCGAAGCTGCGGCTTTCTGGTTGGGGTCCCCCATTTCGTTACGACTTTCCGTATAATGTTGTTTCGTCTCGCGTTCAGGCGCTGCTTCGCGTACTTGTTCTGGTTGTTGCAACGGAATTTGTCCGCGCATGAGCACACTTACCGTGCGATTGTTAATCTTGTTGACCATCGCGTCGAACAAGGTTACGCTCTCTAGTTTGAATACCAGTAGAGGGTCTTTTTGTTCATAACTTGCATTTTGAACGGATTTCTTGAGCTCGTCTAGTTCCCGAAGGTTTTCTTTCCATTCATCATCGATGGTATGGAGCATAATGGCTTTTTCGAATGCTTGAACAATAGATTTGCTTTTTGTTTCGTAGGCCTCTTTGAGTGAGCAAGAAATGTTGTACATTTGTTTCCCATCCGTGATGGGAACCATAATGTTTTCGTACATAGAACCTTGTTTCTCGTAAACTTCAGAAATGACGGGGTATGCTACTTCTGCTAGGCGATCCGATTTGCGCTTAAAGTTTGCCATGGTCGCTGCAAATGATTTTTCAAAGAGTTCTTCCCCCTTTGCGGCATTAAACTCTTCTTCGCTGAATGGAACTTCCATCGCCATTATTTCAATGAATTGCTCTTTGCAACCTTCGTAATCGTTATTTTCAATAATGCTGACGCAGCGATCCCATATCATATTACTAATGTCCATTCCGACACGTTCTCCCATCAAGGCATGGCGACGTTTCTTGTAGATAACGGTACGCTGTTTATTCATCACGTCATCGTATTCGAGCAAGCGTTTACGAATACCAAAGTTGTTTTCTTCTACTTTCTTTTGGGCACGTTCGATGCTCTTGTTTATCATACCTGCCTCAATCATTTCGCCTTCTTTGAAGCCCATACGATCCATAACGCCTGCGATACGTTCACTCGCGAACAAGCGCATCAAGTTGTCTTCGAGTGATACAAAGAATACGGAAGATCCTGGATCTCCTTGACGTCCTGCACGTCCGCGCAACTGACGGTCTACGCGGCGACTCTCGTGACGCTCTGTACCGATGATGGCAAGACCTCCAGCGGTTTTCACCTCTTCGCTTAGTTTGATGTCGGTACCACGACCTGCCATATTGGTTGCGATGGTTACGCAACTTGTTTGTCCTGCTGTTGCCACGATGTCAGCTTCTTTTTGATGAAGCTTTGCATTGAGCACATTGTGAGCAATCTTACGCATCGAAAGCATTTTACTAAGCATCTCCGAAATTTCAACGCTTGTGGTACCAACGAGTACGGGACGCCCCTCCTGTACCATCTTTTCTATTTCTTCAATGACGGCTTTATACTTTTCGCGTTTTGTCTTATAAACGCGGTCGTTCATATCGTTGCGCTGTATAGGGCGGTTGGTAGGTATCTCCACAACGTCCAGTTTATAGATGTCCCAAAGTTCACCTGCTTCTGTTACCGCCGTACCTGTCATTCCCGATAGTTTGTGATACATACGGAAGTAGTTCTGAAGGGTAATGGTCGCGAAAGTCTGTGTTGCCGCTTCTATTTTTACGTGCTCTTTTGCTTCTACTGCTTGGTGTAAGCCGTCGCTCCAGCGGCGTCCTTCCATGATACGACCTGTTTGTTCGTCTACAATTTTCACTTCACCGTTCATTACTACATACTCATCGTCTTTATTGAACATGGTATACGCTTTCAATAATTGCAGAATGGTATGTACTCGTTCGCTTTTTACGGCATATTCTGCAAGCAATGAATCTTTTTTATCTACGCGTTCTTCATCTGTTAAGTCGTGCTCATTTTCGAGCGCTGACAATTCTGAGGTAATATCGGGAAGTACAAAAAGAGTGGTGTCGGATACTGCACTTGCAAGCCATTCGTTACCTTTATCGGTTAAGTCTACACTGTTCTGCTTTTCGTCTACTACGAAATAAAGCGGAATCGTAGCTTCTGGCATACGTTTATTGTTGTTCTCCATATAAATTTCCTCGGTTTTGAGCATTCCTGCTTTGACACCCATTTCCGATAGATATTTAATAAGAGGTTTGTTCTTCGGTAGCGCTTTATGGCTACGGAACAGTTGTAAAAAGCCTTCTTCGTTCTTTTTCTTATCATCAGACCCGATAAGTTGTTTTGCTTCTGCAAGGTATTGAGTAGCGAGTTGACGCTGTACGCCTACCAATTTCTCTACGAGCGGTTGATATTGCTCAAAGAGTTGATCATCGCCCTTTGGAATAGGACCTGATATAATAAGCGGTGTTCGAGCATCATCGATCAAAACCGAGTCCACCTCATCCACAATGGCGTAATTGTGGGGGCGTTGCACAAGATCTTTAGGACTTGTTGCCATATTGTCGCGAAGGTAGTCGAAGCCGAATTCGTTATTGGTACCGAAGGTGATGTCGGCGCGATAAGCCTTGCGGCGAGCTTCTGAGTTGGGTTGATGTTTGTCAATGCAGTCCACGCTTAAGCCATGGAACATATAAAGAGGTCCCATCCATTCGGAGTCACGCTTTGCAAGGTAGTCGTTCACGGTGACCACGTGTACACCATTGCCTGTAAGTCCGTTCAAGAATACGGGTAGGGTAGCAACCAATGTTTTTCCTTCACCTGTCGCCATTTCCGATATTTTACCTTGATTCAATACGACACCACCAAATAGCTGCACATCGTAGTGTGTCATATTCCAAACCGTTTCAGTTCCTCCCGCAATCCAGTGATTTTGATAAATTGCTTTATCTCCTTCTATGTGAACAAAGTCGTGGGTTGCTGCCAATTCGCGGTCAAAGTCTGTTGCGGTAACTTCTATCCATTCATTTTCGGAGAAGCGGCGAGCGGTATCTTTCATCACCGAGAAGCCTTCGGGCATAATCTCGGTGAGAGCTTCTTCGTAGTGGTCGAGTATCTCTTTCTCTATTTTGTCTATTTGATTGAAGATGATTTCACGGTCTTCTATCGGAGTCTCTTCTATTTTAGCTTTTAGCTCAGCCATTTTCTCTTTCAAGTCGTTGGCGGAGTTTTGTACTTTTGAGCGAAGCTCCTGTGTCTTAGCACGTAGTTCATCATTGGTTAACTGCTGAATAGCAGGATAAGCCGCTTTTATTTTTTCTACCCACGGCTGAATCTCTTTCATATCGCGTGTAGATTTATTTCCTAGGAGTTTACTCAAAAACTTATTAAAGTCCATTTTATTATTGTTTTGTTTTATTCTTAAATAGCGTGTCAAATTAGGGCGCAAAGTTAGCATAAAAACCTGGCTTAACCTTGCTTATGGTTCTAAATATCAGCGGAACCTTGTCAAAGGAGCTGCGGAACAAGCATTCGGAGCACGTATACGCATTGCGTTTGCCAATGTTGGCGCAATGCAGTCCACGGTTACGGGCGTACTAATACGCTCTGCTTTGATGCTGAAACCGTAGAAAAAAATAGGGAATGGAACAAAACTTTCGCGTACAAGGATTTCTTCTTTTGTATCTTCGTTTTTTAGTCGCCAGCCAGGTGCTACTTCTATCATAATGTCACCAGAACATTTTGTGTTGTAAGAATTACGTAGGCGACTAATGCCTGGTGTCCAAGCTCCAAGTTGTAATCGGTGCGATGAGTACACGTCTTTTACGCCTGTATTTTGAATCAAAAAATCTTGCGCGCGTTCCATCACTTCCGTTAGGTTGAGCTGTTTTTGCTCGAGTAGTTTGTGATTTAAATAGATTTGTCCTCCAAGGCAAGCTTCCACGTAATTACCTTGCCCATAAACGGCAATAAGGTACATATTTAGTAAAGAAGTGGTGCGATTGATATAAAAAGTGCCTGTTGGTATGCGATATTTTGAGAGATCAGACGTTTCTTCATCGGTATATCCCGTGGACGTTATCACAAAGATGGCAGCGTCTTTCCCAATTTTCGATTCTACGGCATCTATCACATTGCCAAGTGCTTTGTCTAGGCGCACATAAATGTCTTGCAGCTCCATTGGATGATCGTTTGCGGGCTTATGTTCATAATTCCCTGCATAGAAAGTGAGTGACAGATAGTCTGTGATACCATCCGTTCCAATTGTAGTGCTTCTGAGGCATTCTTCCGTAAGTGAACTGATCTGTTCGTTTACGAGTCCACTGGTTTTGAAGTTACGAAAGCTGCGTATATCTTTAAATTTATAGTGAAAAGGCTTTTTCATTCCGCCCGAGGGGAAGTAGTTGAAGTTGCCGACTAGTTCTGATGATGGTTGCCAAGAAATAGAATTTATTTTTTTGCCGAGAGCCTGATATTCGTTGTTGACGGTGACCCATGAAGGTAGTACCCCATAGAAGGAGGACGAGCACCACGCGCCTGTTTCATCGTTTATCCAGATGGCAGCATTGGCGGCATGCCCTGCATTGAGAACGGCGGCATCGCGAAAGGGGGCAATGGCGTAGACAATTGCTTTGCCATCTGTTGCCACTTTTAGCTCATCGCCAAGGGTGGAGACTCCCAGATGGATTGGCGAACTTTGTTCGGTTGTATTCAGTCCTTTATAGTGGGCATCGTCTACGCAATACACGGGACGTAGCGTTTGACGGTCAAGCCATTGTTCGCTTACGATTCCATGGTTGTAGGGGGTTGTTCCCGTTACGATGGAGGCAATGGCCGAGGCGCGGTCTATACGACTTATGGGATATTCAGCTTGCTCATAGATTCGGCTTTCGTTCATTAAACGACGAAATCCTTTGTCGCCATAAAGCGGCATAAAGGCTTCCATATAATCCGAACGCAGTTGGTCGATCGTAATGTTTATTACGATGCGAGGTACAGCAGTGGCCGTCTGAGCATCTACGTTTGTAAATGCTAAAGCTGCAAGTAAGGGGGAGATAAGACGACCTTTTTTCATTTCTTATTATATAATAGGTATAGATGACTTATAATACGGAGTAACAAACTTAGGACCAAAGGTACAATTGCGACAGGAAATTTTTGAGGAATAGCCCCATAAAAGGCGATTAAAAGTACGATTAAACATCCTTCTATCCCATAAAAGGGGTCTTTTTGTTGCTTTTTGCCTAAAAAGATAAGTCGAGGTAGATAGAGTAGGGGTAGGGGGTTCAAGAGGAGGATGAGCCAATTACTGCCCACGGTGGGATGTTCTGAAAAAAAGAAGAGCAGGGTTACCGCACAGCCGATAAGTCCTAGTAGTCCAAAGAGGAACGCATCGATACCCCATAATCTATGCTTTCGCTTGATTTCCCATAAACTGATCACGAGGAGTACACCAAAAAGTAGCCACATCGAAAGGAGAGGTGTGAGTGTGGATGGCACTTCTTCTGCTCTTTTGGTCAGAGGGTCTATGCGTAGCGTTTTTAAAACGAGCGGACGAGAGATGCCCTCGCGATCAACGATGCTGGCGTGTGCCATATTTTCCATGAGTACGAAGGGCGCAAATTCTTGAAGCTCACGCTCGATGGGTCGATCTGCCTCTGCACCCAATAACAGATCTTGTCCAAATTCACTCCATGGATAGGCGGTGGTATATCGGTGTATGATGTCACGATAAGTGGAGGTCTGGCTTTTGTGAGTGGCGTAGGACACATGGCCAGAAATAGATTGCTCTATCATGTTGCGAGCGCGTGTCGTGCAGTTATCGTAAAGGATGTTGTAGCGATACATGCAATTCTCTGCTTTGCTATTTTCAATAAGATTTTGATAGAGCGTGCTTTTCTCCGTAGGACGAAGGTTTAGAATTTGTTGCTCTATAAAAGAACCTCTACGGGAATATTCTTGTAAAAAGAGGTCAAAGGGCAGAACTCCGAGCTCATAGTCGGTTTCCCCTTTCATAAATCTCCAAATGAAATGGGGTGCACCAAAGCTGAACATTCCATAGTTGAAAACGGCATCCACTCCTGTATTATAATCGAGGATGCGTAGGGCTGTATGTCCATAATAGGCATAAATCTCTTTGCCTGGCGAACACGTAAGTAAACTAACTTCTAAAGGATCGAATGTGATGCGTTGTGGATTTTCGTTATAATGTTGTTCGCTAGAAACTGGCGTAGGCTTGTTGGATATTGCGTCTTCTTGCGCAACACCAAGGGTTGCAAAGCCACAAAGTAGCACGCATACACTTAAATATCTTACTAAAAAAAGAGTCTTCTTCATTTTCGCCCACAAAAATACGTTTATTTCTGCACTAAGCCCTTCTTTTGGGTGCAGAAAAAAAGATTTCTCGGTTGAAAGCGCTCTTAAAATGAAAATCCCAACTGTTTTTGTTGAAAAACAAGTCCTTCCTTTAACCGTGAGAAAGTTGAAGGGGTGGAGGCATGAGGAACGATTCGCAAGGAGACCTTTTCTAGATGTTCACTGAAGCTTGCTACTGATGCATCGAATCTATTCGTGTTGGTTCTTTGTTGCTCGTTCGAGGAATGGGCGTTGTTTGTGTAAAAAGAGTAAAGCCGTTTTAACCCACATTGCAGCTTCATCTTACTTAACTTCTTGATTTAAAGCAGATGTTTTTTGAAGGTAGTTTTAGGTGTACCACGGATTTGATTTTTCCCATGGAATGCGGATTGATGTCCAGTAGATTGTAGATGATTTTTCTTCCGCCT
>JAVVVP010000045.1:0-19428 GCA_036652575.1 Bacteroidaceae bacterium | reverse complement strand
AATAAATGTTTTACTTTCATGATTTTGTTTTTTAGAATTCAGTGCAAAGATACGTTTTTTTTACAACAAACAAGATGAACTTTTTATTTAATATGGAATGTATGCAAGGTTGCAATTCTTTATACTTCCCAAAAGGTATAAAAAATCTATCTTTCAAACCTTATATAATCAATATTTGGAGCCCAAGACGTAGCATTACTTAAACGAATGAGATTGTTTCCTTTCTTAAGATGTACAACAACCGAACTTTCGCTTACATGCTCAGGACTTCCTGATGTAAGTCCTTTTAGGTACTGTGTATTTCCATTTACCGTGACACTTAAATCACGAAAGTTTTGGCAAGCATAACCAATGATTAGTTTACAAGTTCCAGCCTTAACTGCATACACCCTTTTCCATTCCATATAATTGTTTGCAGACTGTCCTAAGTAGCTTACAACCCTTTCGCCCGAAGCCGCAGGAAGAGCGGTAGAACGAGCCGTCGTTGTATCATTGCGTAATTCTTGGTACATTTTAAGCCATGCCGTTTCCGCTTCATATTTGGTTTGTTCTATCCGACGTGCTCCTTCCATTTTATAAATGCGAGTAGCATGAGCAGGGACATTTACTTTGAACGTTCCTTCGAATAGACCTTCCTCCTTGCGGTCAAAAAGATTGCGTACCTTCACCTTCCCTGCAAGACAAAGATCGGAAGCAAAGGATAAAGTTATGGTCTGTCCTGTGTTTGAAGGGTTATACAATGCAACGGCACGACAATTACCCTGAAGCGTGTGCAAATCCTTTGCAAATACATAGGTTTCACCTTCTTTTTTTACCACTTCCGCTTGAAGTCCTAAAGCATCTTGATTAAGAGCTATAAGTTCTGGGTTCGAAATGAGCGCTAGAGTTTTGTCGCTGATCGTAGCCATATCGCAACCTATTAATAAAGGTGACGACATCATACACCATATGCCAAAATGCGTACCATCTTCCTCTTCGCTTAGTCCTCGTCCCACTTCAAGCATATCAAGATCATTATAATGCCCTCCACCCGTGTAGGCCGAAAGATATAAATTCTGAGAGATAATAGACTTTACAGATTTCCACGATGCATTGATGTCGTACGTGGTACGCCAAGACAAAGCGACTTGACTCACCCAAGTACCAGGATAAGCCCAACGACAGATATTCAAATGGACGTTTTTTTTACCCGATTTAAGAATCGCCGATTGAATCTTGCGATACGTTTCTTCTTCGTCTAAATTTTGCTGTTGCCCTCCACAATAATCAACCTTTATAAAATCAAAGTCCCAATCGCGAAAGAACAAACGAGTATCTTGCTCATAATGGTGATACATACCAACGCCAATCCCAATGGAATCCGCTTTAAACATCGAGCTACATGTATTTGCTCCTGCATCAGAATAAATGCCGGCCTTCAGTCCTTTCGAATGAATATAGTCTACCAAATCTCGCATCGGTAAAGGGAAGCGTGTTGGATGGATAAATAAAAGACCTTGAGCATCGCGCCCTCCAAAATAACCTCCGTCTATGTTTATGTAATTATAACCAGCACGAAGGAGTCCTTTCTGAACAATGGCATCTGCCTGAACTCTCACAAGAGAGTCGCTGATGTTTAAACCATAAGTATTCCACGAACTCCAGCCCATGGTGGGCATTTCTATTTTCGATGTCACCTTTAACGTTGAAAAGAGAACAAACAAAAAGAAAACAAACTTTTTCATATCCATTCTATATCGATTATTTAATCACCACAACACGAGCCACTACGCCCTCGCCACCATCCGATGTTGCTGCTAACACATAATAAACACCCGATGCCACACGTTTCCCATTTTTATTGCATCCGTCCCAAATAAACGTACCTCCCTCTGACGTTCCAGCCGCCACAAGCTGTCCGGCCGTAGAGGTTATTTTCACATCGCAATGGAGTGTTAGCCCTGATATGGAGATGTTTCCACGATATTCGGGGCGTATAGGATTGGGGTATACCTTGACCTCGTTTTCGTTCAGCGTTTCAGCGGCATCTGTTGCATCACTTCGATAAGAACAAATGCCCTTATCCGTTCCAAAGACCACCTCGCCCGAAGTATGACTGACAGCAATAGAATAAATTGAATTCGAGAGCAACGGAGAGTCTTCAGCCGTGAAGTGATGGATCGTTTTTTGCCCATCGGAACTCACTAAATAAATACCATTGAGTTCTGTACCTATCCATTTACGATTAGCTCCATCTACAGCAATAGCAGTTATTGTGGTACCATTTAACAGATAATCGGCATAGTTCGTACCGTCATTACGCGGTATTTTAATTTGATTAAAGATAAAGTTTCTATTAAATAAATTGTCTACCTGAGTAATCACAAAAGGTCCTTTGTCTGTAGCGATCCATAGTTGGTGATCCATATCCTCTACTATATCAAACACTAAATTAAAAGAATACGACACATTGTCTTGGTTCGTAAACGTACTATGAAATATCGTTTTGTCATCACTCGTTGTACCAAGTGTGCCATTGTAGTTTAAGCATAGAATACCCGCTTTTGTCCCCGATTGCGTAGTACGCCGGGAGGTAATCCAAGCCCAGCCACGCGAGTCGAACATTATTTTATCCATGGTTGGATTTTTCTCCAGTTCGGGAATGTATATTTTTGTCCAACCCCCATTTTTCATTTTAATGCGCACCACCGTATCCACTTCATTGTTGAGCATCCATATATTTTCCGATGGGTCGTAGGTTAATCCATTGATGCGCACATACTGTCGTTTGTTGACATCAGAGGGCAAAATACTCTGTAGCGGACTGTTGTCACAGTCGTAGTGCGCCACCATCTTCGCATTGCGAAATTCGTAGATGCCCGTTCCTGCCGCAGACGCAAAATGATGGGTCGCATCCTTTGGGTCCTCCACGATACTGGTCATATTCATATAGGGCACATGCGTTGTTTGAATTATATTGTCTTCTGAAAAGTTCGTCCAAGTATGCTGCTGCATTTGCATCAAGGTTCCTGGATAATCTATACCCGTATAATTATGTCCTCCACCTGCAATGAGTAAGCGGTCGTAGCTTGTCATCTTCAGATAGGCTCCATAGTTACGAATGGGACTATTGGGTGTTATGGGAGAACCTTCTGCTTTAAACGTGTCGCCAGAAAGTTTGTAAGCTTGTAATCCTTTCATTCCACAACTTGCCCAATAAAGGCCATTGGCATAACTTAAACTTTCAAAGTCATTGGCTTGCTCCACAATTATAGGCTGCGCAGTACCTGCACTATAGAGATAGGTTTTCGTTGCATTTCCCACAAATAGGCGGGAACCATCCGTCTGTATATAACGGAATACGTCTGAAAGGAGTAGTTCTGGAACAGCATTCGTGCCTTTCAGTTGATACAACCCTTGAGCAGAGCTAGAAGCATAAATAGATTGATTGAATACCACGAGATGCTCGAACACATGGCCATTTAATCGTTCCCAATTTTTTATATCTAACAAATTCTTCGTAACATCTCCCCTATAAACACCCTCTACCGTAGCGGCATAAATAAATTTTTCCGTTGCGATACAACTATGGGTCTTTTTACCAAGCGTATACGTGTTGACAAATTCCTTGCGCTCTAAATTAATCACCACAACACCTGTATTTGTAGCCAAATAAGCTTTTTTGCCTTCAATCGTTACATCGTTTATCGTTTTATCATTAACAGCACTATTTTTATACTGTGGTAGATTATAAATATTTCCATCTTTGTCGAGAACATCCATGTTCTGATTTTGATAGACCAACAACAATTGATTTAAATTCTTGCCATACACCATATATTGTATATCACAATCACTAAGCCCCGTTGCCTTGTTGTAGATGCGTACTTCCGTATCACCAGGACTATAGGAAAGGAGCGCGCCTTCACAAAGTGAATAGACCACACTTCCCGTTGTTATATTACGATTTGCATTGTGATAAGCTGAATAGATAGTCCAACGATTTACATCAGCAGACAACCCAATCGGTAAAAGTAATAAGAAGAACAGTAAGAACTTTTTCATTGCATTATTATATTGAGTATCTATCTTTTCGAAATTAAATACGCATAGAATTTCGCGACGGCACGGGCACGATGACTTATTTCATTTTTCACTTCATCGCCTAGCTCCGCAAAACTTTTCCCAGTGGTTTCTGGACAAAATACGGGATCGTAACCAAAGCCTTGTGTGCCTCGCTTTTCTGTCGCAATCTCTCCGTCCACAGTTCCATCGAAAAAACAAACTTCTCCATGCTCTATGAATGCAATAACCGTACGAAAACGTGCCCTGCGGTTCGTTTTATCTTTCAATTCCGCTAAAAGTTTCTGCGTGTTTGCCTCGGCATCATGCGTTTCACCCGCATAGCGAGCCGTATGTACGCCAGGTCGTCCATCCAAAGCGTCCACTTCAAGTCCCGTATCATCGGCAAAACAATCGAGCTGATAACGGTCGTACACATAGCGTGCCTTAATGAGCGCATTTCCTTCTAACGTGTCGGCTGTTTCGGGTATTTCGGCGTTACAACCGATATCGGATAAGCTTAACACATCGGCTTTGCCTTCGAGCATTGCCCTTATTTCAGTCAGTTTATGAGCATTATTGGTTGCAAATACTAATTTCTTCATTTTCACTGTTTATTTTGCCTTTATTTTATCGAAGCCTTCTCCAAACACACCAATAACCTTACTTTGTGATACAAATGCGTTCGGATCGATACCTTTAATGATGCGGAATATATTTGTACTCTCCCGTTTTTTGGCGAGTACGATCAAGACTTTTTGTTCTTTCTTGGTATACCATCCTTGTCCATTCAGAACCGTTACACCTCGATGTGTTTTGGCTATCGCCGCTGCAATATCATTATAGTTCTGTGATATAATCAGAAACTGCACCGATTGACGAGCTCTGTCAAGGACGTAATCCAGCAAGAGGTTACAGATGAGTAGCGAAGCATAGCCACAAAGCAAAAGTTGAGGTTCTTTCACAATGATGATACTCGACGTAATAATAAAGATGTCGCAAAGCATCATCATTTGCCCTATGGAAACATCCCTATATTTGTTCACGATGGCTGCTATAATATCTGTGCCACCCGTACTACCGTTATTATAGAAGATGATACCCAGTCCGAGCCCTTCTAAACTAGCCCCCAGCACACACGCCATAAATGTTTGATCACCAACAAAACGCGGCAAGGTGCCATCGTCTTGTTTTATCAAGGCTTGCACCACGCTCAACAATATGGTCAGCGTAACAACGGCATAAATTGTTTTGACAAAAAACTTTGGACCTAGTATTTTGATGGCCGCAATCAACAAAAATATATTTACAAGAAAATAAGTATACTGCACCTTCATAAATCCAGTGGCATAATAAATCACAGACGCGGCACCTGTTACGCCACCCGTTGTAATCTTATAGGGCAACAAGAAACAGACAAAACCGATGGAGTACAGAATAAGACCTAACGTTATAAACGAATAGTCTTTTATTTCTATATACTTGCTAAGCTGCACGCTTTTCATTTTATCACTACGTTTACGATGCGTTTCGGTACTACGATTATTTTCACAATTTGCTTTCCGTCCAAATATTTTTGAGTTTGCTCTGATGCAAGTACAGCCGCTTCCATATCGGCACTCGATGCATCGGCTGCAAAATTCATCGTAAAGCGCGTTTTGCCATTAAAGGAAATACTAAGCGTTATCGAATCCTCCTTCAAATAATTTTCGTTACAAACAGGCCATTGAGCATCACACACACTTCCTTCCTTGCCAAGCATTTCCCAGAGTTCTTCGGCTAAGAAAGGTGCAAAGGGTGCTAATAAAATGGTCAGTGTTTCGAGGATGCGTTTGTTTGTGCACTTCATTTGTGCCAATTCACCTACACAAATCATAAAGGCACTGATGGATGTGTTATAAGAGAAAACTTCGATGTCCTGCGATACTTTTTTAATCAACTTATGCAAGCTCTTCAGTTCTTCTTTGGTAGGTTCTCCATCAACAGGCAAAAATTGGTCATCCCGACTCCAGCATAAGCCCCACACTTTACGTAAAAAGCGTGCGCAACCATCGATGCCATTGCTATCCCAAGGTTTACTTTGATTGATAGGACCGAGGAACATCTCATATAAACGCAACGTGTCGGCTCCATAACGCTCTACAATAAGATCGGGGTTGACGACATTGTACATACTTTTAGACATTTTCTCGACAGCCCAACCACAATTATATTTACCCTCTTCGAGCACAAACTCTGCCGTTTTATTTTCTGGTCGCCATCGTTTAAACGCTTCAAGGTCGAGCACATCGTTCGCTACGATGTTGACATCCACGTGAATAGGAGTTACATCGTATTTTTCTTTCAATCCAAACGAGACGAACGTGTTTGTATCTTTTATACGGTAAACAAAGTTGCTTCGCCCTTGTATCATTCCTTGATTCACAAGCTTTTGGAAAGGTTCTTCCTTGACACTTACACCTAAATCGAAAAGAAATTTATTCCAAAAACGAGAGTAGATAAGATGCCCCGTAGCATGTTCTGTCCCCCCCACATAGAGGTCTACATTCTGCCAATATTCATCTTTCTTTTGATCTACCAAGGCCTCCTTATTACGGGGATCCATATAACGTAAGTAGTAGGCAGAAGAGCCAGCAAATCCAGGCATCGTATTGAGTTCGAGAGGAAAAACCGTCACCTTGTCTATACGTGCATTTTCCGTAATGGTCTTTGCCACCGTATCCCATGCCCAACGTGTTGCGTTACCCAGTGGCGGTTCGCCCGTTTCTGTAGGCAAGAATTTGTCTACTTCTGGCAATTCAATTGGTAAACATTCCTCGGGAACCATCTGTGGCATACCCTCTTTGTAATACACGGGGAACGGTTCGCCCCAATAACGCTGACGACTGAAAATCGCATCGCGCAAACGGTAATTCACCTTTACGCGCCCTAATTCATGGGTCTCTACATATTTTTTGGTCGCAGCAATTGCTTCCTTTATGGTTAGTCCGTTCAACGAAAAATCAATATAAGGTTTCACGTCCTTACGAGGCGAATTGGTTACGACACCTTCTTTTGCATCAAAACTCTCTTCGCTTACATCGCAGCCTTCAACAAGTGGTATAATCGGGAGGGAGAAGTGGCGTGCAAAAGCATAGTCACGACTATCGTGAGCTGGTACAGCCATAATGGCTCCTGTGCCATAACCTGCGAGCACATAATCGCTCACCCATACGGGTATAGCATCTCCCGTAAAAGGATTGATCGCATAAGAGCCCGTAAACACGCCCGTAACTTTTTTATCCATCATACGTTCACGCTCTGTGCGCTTTTTCGTAGCATCCAAATAGGCTTTCACTTCTGCCATTTGTTCTTTCGTAGTGAGCTGTGGCGTTAGTTCGCTTTCTGGTGCTAACACCATAAACGTAACCCCAAACATCGTGTCGGCACGAGTCGTGAAAATAGTAAATTTCAAGTCACTCTCTTTTACAGAAAACGCAACTTCGGTACCTTCGCTACGGCCTATCCAATTGCGTTGTGTTTCTTTGATAGAATCTGTCCAATCCACAACATTCAATCCATCAAGCAATCGCTGTGAATAGGCGGACACACGCAAGCACCATTGTTTCATTTTTTTCTGAATCACAGGATAACCTCCACGTTCTGACACACCGTCCACGACTTCATCGTTCGCAAGCACCGTTCCCAGCTTAGGGCACCAATTCACCATCATTTCACCAACATAAGCAATCCGATAATTCATCAGTGTTTGCTGTTTTTCTACATCGGTCATCGCCTGCCATTGCGCAGCAGTAAACGAAAGCTCTTCTGTTTGAGCAAGATGAATGCCTGCCGAACCTTCTTTTTCGAAATGGGCAATCAATAGATCAATCGATTTCGCTTTCGAGCAGTCATAACAGTAAAAGCTACCAAACATCTTTTGGAAAGCCCATTGAGTCCAATGATAATATGCTGGGTCGCAAGTGCGCACCTCCCGATCCCAATCGAACGAGAAACCGATTTTGTCCAATTGTTCACGATAGCGATTGATGTTACTCACCGTTGTAATGGCTGGATGCTGTCCTGTTTGAATCGCATATTGTTCAGCAGGAAGCCCATAAGCATCATAGCCCATAGGGTTCAGCACATTATAACCATTCAAACGTTTATAACGTGCATAAATATCAGAAGCTATATATCCTAACGGATGCCCCACGTGAAGCCCCGCGCCCGAAGGGTAAGGAAACATATTTAGCACATAATACTTAGGCTTAGTCGAATCTTCTTCCACACGGTACGTTTGATTTTTTTTCCATCGCTCATACCATTTCTTTTCAATCTCGTTAAACTTATATTCCATTTTAGCTTATTTTTCTTTTTCTGCAAGGTTAGGCCTAAAGGTAAGGCACACATAATTAGTTGCAAAGATACAATATTTTTTTTCTACCTATACGCTTCTGGTAAAAATTCAGGACTTCTTACCTTCTCTTTTGAAAATAAGAGTTCTCAAGGATACATAAAGCCCCCAAATAAGAGCAAAAAAAAGCGAGCACACTGCATTTTTAGTAAGCACTATTTTAGAATAAAGACATCTAAAAAAAACGAGGAAAACGTATATTCCAACCTTTAAGAAGACGACTATGTCGACCGTTTGCATTATCTTTGCACCTTTAAAATAGAACTCCCCACAATGAAAATAATACACACGGCCGATTGGCATTTAGGCAACACCTTTCACGGACACGACCGCCATGCCGAATTTCAACACTTTCTGCAATGGCTTACACATACATTAGAACAAGAACAAGCAGATGCGCTCCTTCTAACTGGCGATGTGTTCGACAATGCGAATCCTCCCGCAATAGCCGAACAAATGTATTATGACTTTTTAGACGAAGTGAACCATTTACTACCTCAATTACAAATTGTAGTAACCGCAGGCAATCATGACTCGGCTCTACGCATTGAGGCACCAGCAGCACTACTCCGTCGCCACGGAGTAACAGTAAGGGGATGTATCGGAAGAACCGAAAAAGGAGAGCCCAATTACCAAAACCTTTTGATTCCATTACACGCCATAGACCATGAAGACGATACCGTGCTCTGCGTCGCTACTCCTTTTCTACGTCAAACAGATTTACCACAAGGCAAAACACTACAAGAAAGCACTTCTATCTTCTTTAAAGAGCTAATGAATAAAGCCTGCAAAATGGCAGGAAAAAATACGCCCATTCTACTAGCGGCCCATCTTTATGCCACAGGAGCCGAAGTTGCCAACGATGAGCATAGTGAGCGTTTAGTCGTTGGAGGACAAGAATGTATAGACGTAACAACCATTTCCAATGCGGCAAGTTATATTGCGCTCGGTCATATACACAAAGCACAACGCGTAGGAGGAAAGGATTACATACGCTATGCAGGAAGTGCGCTCCCCATGTCGTTCACAGAACGGAATTACAAACACGGAGTAGACTGCATCACGTTTGATGCCGAGGGTGTAAACCTCAACCGTATTGCCTATACACCGCTTTGCACCCTTCTCTCTATACCCGAAAAAGGTTCCGCTTCAGCAAGTGAAATTCTAGAACAAATAGAAGCGCTCCCCAAAATAAAGAAAAACGACTCAACGGAAACCTATCCTTACTTAGAAATAAAAGTAAAAGAAGAACAACCAGAGCCGACTTTGGCACGTCAAATTACGAACACATTGGAAAATAAGGCGGTGCACTTTTGTCGTATCACCAGAGAATGCAGAAGTTCTTCGGACAAGAGCACTTACACGCATTCCTCCGAAAGTCTAAACAGCATCTCGCCGCTACAAATGGCACAACGTGTGTTCTCCGCTCGCTTCGATGGCGAAATGCCCCATGCGCTCGTAGCACTCTTTACACAAGCCGAAAACGAAGCGGTAAATAGAGCGTAACAACAAACATAAGCACTGCAACAATGAAAATCCAAAAAATAGAAATAAACAACCTTTCCTCTATTGAGGGCTCTTACACCATTGATTTCACCGACGAACCCTTACGCTCAGCAGGGCTTTTTGCCATCACGGGTGACACGGGGTCTGGGAAAAGCACATTACTCGATGCCATCTGTCTAGCGCTCTACAACAAAGCGCCACGATTCGACAATATTGAACGGGTAAAACGCCTTGACGGCAGCGAACTAAAACGAAATGAGTTGCAAAACTACGATACTCGCAATATGCTACGACGAGGCTGTCGAGAGGGGAGTTGCGGTGTCGTGTTCAGCATTGGAAATGAGACCTACTATGCACGCTGGAGCGTTCGATTAAAACGTACCGACAGTTACGACAACGTGGTGCGTAGCCTAGAACAACTAAAGCCGAACCATAAAACCTTCGACACCTCCCAAATAGACGAGAAGATACAAGCTATAATTGGCTTAGATTATCTGCAATTCACACGTACAGTCGTGCTCGCTCAAAATAGTTTCGCCAACTTCCTAAAAGCACGCCAAAATGATAAATCAGCACTGCTTGAGAAACTAACTGGTACCGAGATTTACGGACACATCTCTCAATCTGTATTTAGACTCTGCCAACAAGCCGAGCAAGCTCTGATGGGCGAAAATAGGATGGTAGAAGGGTTACGAGTCAATCTACTAGATGAGGAGGACCTCAAACGTCTGAACGATAGTTGCAACCTCGATCGTAGTAGTCTAAAACTCACCGAAGAGCATTTAGAAGCCACGAACCAGAAATTAGCATGGTATGCAGCCTACGAACAAACCGCCATACAACTAAATGAAGCGGAAATAGAGCAACAAAAGTGTCAAAAGAAAGCCGCATCCACGGCGAACGAAGAGCAATTGATTAACCGACACGATGAAGTTGTCTGTATTCAACCGTTGTTCCAAGAAATCAAAGTGATGGAACAAGATCTTGAAAGCAGCAAAGCACAAATGAGTGCACTTGACCAACGGCTGGTGGAACAAAAAACGAACGTTACAAAAATAGCCAACGATTTAGAACTACAACGTAATAAATACAATGAGTCTGCACTACAAATCAAGCAAATGCAGCCCAAGCTGAATCGCGGACATGCACTACAAGGCGAAATAACAGAAACCCACAAAGAGCTACAAGAGAAAATAACCAACCTCAACCTTGCCGAAGTTGCCTTGCAAGACAAACGCAAAATAATTCTACAGAAGTCGGTGGAACTCACAAATGCACGACGAAAAATAGAAGCTTACAAAACAAGTCTACAGGCTCTCACACCCCAAAAGCAAATGTTGGAACGCGTAGAATTAATCTGTGAAAAGCTAAATCGCCTAAACGATCTAACCAAGGAAAAGAACTCTTTACGTAAGCGTATAGACGAACGGAATAAAAAGAAGAACGAATATCAGCAAGCCCTTGATTTTGCAAAGAAAGAAGAGAATCGGCTCGCTGCCCAACTCAGTACTTCTAAAAATGAGATCTTCGTACACGTCCAAAGCAACAATGGACTGAACGGACAAGATCTACAACGCCGCACAAACAATTTATACGACACACAGCGAGAACTAAAAAGTGCCCTTGAACTATGGCTACGCTTATCGCAAACGTATCAGCTCATCGAAACAAAAACTGATGAAATAAGGCAACATCGCGTACGCATTGAACAAGAGCAAAAAAGCATAGACCAACTCACAAAAAGCATCGACATCCTTTCTGCCTCTTGCGAGCATATGAATACCGCCTTCACCCTCTGTCAGAGTCAAGACATCACGAGTTTACGCCAACGACTCCAAGAAGGTACCGCATGCCCCGTCTGTGGAGCTACTCACCACCCTTATCACACCGAAACAGAGCGAGAACTCGGCAAACTATTGCAATCTCTCGAAAAAGAATACAAGGAAACAAGCAGCGACTTAAAGCAAAAACAACTTATGCTCAGCGATTTGCAACGTTCACATGCCACAGGAGTAGGCAGACTAAAAGCAGAAGAGGAGTTTCTGATTCATACGCAACAAGAATTGGCTATCGACATCGATAATTGGAAACAATATACAACGCTCGACCGCAGTTTCAACGATGCTTCGGCAACCGTGAACCGAAACGCTCGACGCTTAACGATAGAGCAACTATTAGAAAATACGGACAGAGCCGCCTCTGAAGCACAAAAAATGTTGGATGCTTTTAACTTTCATCAGACATATATCAATAGCCTTAACGACAAAATTGGACTAATAGAAAAATATCGCGCCGAAGAACAATCCAAAACAAATGAACTCGTTACCGAGATGCGCATCACCACTTCGGCTATCGAAGAACTCAACAAAGAAATTACAAAGAATGAGCATCAAAATACCGATCTATACGAGGAACTCGATCGAATAATTACGCTCACGTCGTGGTTTACACGCTGGGGGGAAGGACACGATAGCTTCTGCATCCAACTTATGAAAATGGCACAAGAATGGAAATCGAAAAGCGAAAATCTGCTAGACGAGGAACAAACAGAGTATCGCATAAATGAAGAGCTAAAAGCAATGCAAACGTTACTCGATGAATACGAACTTAAACGAAGGCTCATTGCAGACGACCTCTATAAAGCCAAAGAGTTGTTAAAGGAAAAGCAACAAGAAATCGTAAGCTTATTCAATGGAAAAACGGTGGAGGAAGTAGCCGAAAAACTACATGCAGAGAATGATAGCGCACGTCAGAATTTAGAAAACGGGAAACAACTATACGACAACGTCAGTAGTGTGCTACAAACCCTGAACGGGCAGCAGCAAAGTTTGATAGAACTAAAACAAAAACGCGAAACTTCGCTATGCGACAAGCGATCAGAACTCGATCTTTGGATTCGTGCCTTCAACCACACGCACAACCCTGTACAAATAGCAGAACTCGAAAAACTCTTCAAAGGTGATTATAATTGGAATGCTCTACGGCAACTCGTGTTAGAGAATAAAGAACAATTGCTTCGTATAAACGACAAGTTGGAACTTACACGTAAAAAAATGCTCGCTCTACAAGCCGACAAATATCGTCCCTCCAACCTAGACGAAGAAACAACAAGCAGCCTTCTCTCCGACAAAGAAATCACGATCTCACGCTTAAACGAGATTCGCGAAAAACTCTCCGCTTCGAACTCACGCCTACAAAGTCATGAACGTTGTACCAAGCAACTAGAGGAGCTCTCTGAAAAAATGGAGCAACTCAAAAAAGATCAGGAAAATTGGGAGCGACTCAATCAACTAATAGGAAGTGCTGACGGTAAAAAGTTCCGCGAACAAGCCCAAAGCTATACCTTTCGTTTTCTTGTAGAATATGCCAACGCACACTTAGAGCAGCTATCCACGCGTTATCGTCTACGAAACGCGCCCAACACCCTAAGTCTTGAAATTATAGACCGAGATATGTTCGATGAAATACGTTCTGTCAATTCCTTGTCAGGAGGCGAAACCTTTATCGTCAGTCTCGGACTAGCGTTGGGACTCTCTTCCCTCTCTTCCAACAATCTCAACATCGGCAGTTTGTTTATAGACGAAGGCTTTGGAAACTTAGACAGCGACAGCCTAGAACTCGTGATGACCGCGTTGAGTAATTTACAAAGCGAGCAAGGACGTAAAGTAGGCGTTATTAGTCATACGGAACAGATACGTTCTCGCATCCATCCTCAAATACGCTTAATCAAGTATCCGACGGGAGGAAAAAGCAGAATCGAAATAAATTAAAAAGAGAATACGCTACCGTTCTTCAATACGCCGCACCTTGCAACAGGTATCCTCGTGATACATGCTACAAGGTGCGGCGTATTTATACGGAATATTTTTGAGGAGCTTCGTTTATTTGTAAAAATCAATAATACATTCCCGACATTCTTCCATCAGCCATTTCGGAGTACTCGTTGCACCACAAATGCCCACCGTCTTTGCACCTTCAAACCAAGCATAATCTATCTCTTTGGGACTATCCACTAGATGTGCCCCAGGATTGATAGAACGACACGCTTCAAACAACACTTTTCCATTACTACTCTTACGACCACACACAAAAAGCAGGACATCGTGCTTTGCTGCAAATTTCAAGATGTTCGGCAATCGATTTGCCACTTGTCGACAAATGGTATCAAACGAGCGAAATGTGGCAGGAGGTACCATGTGGTTCTCAATATAATCTACCACTCGGCGAAAACCATCAAGCGATTTTGTAGTTTGCGAAAACAAACGTATATCACGATGAAAGTCCAACTGTTTCACATCTTCAAGACTTTCTATCACAATCGCCGTACCATCGGTTTGTCCCACCAGTCCAAGCACTTCGGCATGTCCCTGCTTACCAAATATCACCATTTGTTTATCGCCCCCCACCCTATATTCCTGCTTAATGCGCTTTTGAAGTTGCAAAACAACAGGACAAGTAGCATCCATAATTTCAATATGGTTTTTTTGGGCTATTTCATACGTTTCGGGAGGCTCGCCATGGGCACGCAGCAACACTTTCGCATTAGATAATTGAGAAAGTTCCTGACGATCTATTGTGATCAGTCCCATCGAGCGCAACCGTTCACACTCCTTGCCATTGTGCACAATGTCTCCAAGACAAAACAGTTGCTCGCCCTTCGCCAATTCTTCTTCTGCCTTACTGATTGCCATGGTCACACCAAAACAAAATCCCGATGCGCTATCTATTTCTATTTGAATATCCACGATGAATCGTTATGCGTTTACGATCTGTTGATACAACTTCAACAACCACGCTTTTTGTTCCGCTATGGTCATTTGACTATTGTCTAATTCAATGGCATCCTCCGCTTTACGTAGCGGACTTACCTCACGATGCGTATCAATATAATCACGTTCCTGTACATTGGTCAAAATATCACGAAACGAAGCCTCTTGACCTTTTGCCTTTAGTTCATCAAAACGGCGTTGGGCACGCACTTCTGGCGAAGCTGTTACATATATTTTGAGTTCCGCTTTTGGAAAGACAGAAGTACCAATATCGCGGCCATCCATTACAATACCTTTATGCTCGCCCATCTTTTGTTGCAACTGCGTTAGTTTTTCACGTACAAAGGACAATGCAGCAATGGGGCTTACACGAGACGACACTTCCATTCCTCGTATTTCTCCCTCTACACATTCATCATCTAGGTAAACATCGGGACGACCTGTTTCGGAATTCAGACGAAACGTAACACTGACCTTCGGCAAGAGCCTTTCGAGCCTTGCTTCATCCATGCTACCGTCGTCATTAAAAAGTCCTTTGCGCAGCGCAAAAAGGGTTATAGCACGGTACATCGCACCACTATCCACATATATATAACCAATCTCGCGAGCAAGATCTTTTGCCATCGTACTTTTACCACACGATGAAAAGCCATCAATGGCTATCGTTATTGTATTCATATCTTTTGCATTTTATAGAACGTACGAAATATTAAACAAGAGTGATGAAGTCGCTAGGTGATACTTTGCATAAGCCACTCCTAGTTTGATACGAGAGAGCTGCAAGCCACCACCAAAAGACCAACCTGCACCATGCCCCGATCCCGCCGCTTTTAATTCGTTTGCACGACGAAAATTGTAGCCCACTGATAAATACGTTTGGGCTGACGGCAATAAATCCACCCCTATCACGAGGTGGTTTAGTAGCTTTTTGCTAAAACCATCCTTTCCTTCTGGATTATAATAATAATCGGAACTCCAACGAGTTAAATCTACCAAGGTTAACGACACACGTATCGGAGCATGTGCAATACTTTGCGTTATTCCTATTTGCCAATCGAAAGGCAAATGTTCTGTCTGTTCATCAAACGAAGCCAACTGCACCCCGATATTCTTCAACACCATAGAGGCGGAGAAGTCCGTATCTTCGTTGTAATAGTTGATGCCAAGGTCAAAACCAACAGCAACCGAAGAATATTCTGCATACTTAGAATAAAGAACTTTCGCCGTAGCACCTCCAACCCATTTATCACTCAAGGAATAACTATAAAGCCCCGAAAGAGCCATATCTTTCGCCGAGAAAGTGCCTTCTACTTCCCCCGTCTCCGTAGTTTGGTCCATGGTGCCATGATCAAAGTAACGCGCATTCAATCCCAACGTATGCCGTTCGCCTAAAATTCGAACGAACGAAGCACTTGCCACCTTACTTCCACTCATATACGTCATATAATTCAGATTGAGCGTACGGTCCGACACAGAAGCAAGTAAAGCAGGATTGTCAAATACCAACGTTGCATCGTCTTCTATCAACGAAATATTTGTACCTCCCAAAGCTGCCGTATGTGAAGAGACGGGGAGCTTTATAAAATTAAACACAGAAGAGCTCTCTTGTGCCTTTGCAACCATCACAAAGCAGATTATTACCCAAAAGAGGGTTCGCCGTTTATCTTTTTTCATCGGATTATCAAAATTTGTCGTCAAAGATACATTATTTTCAAATATCTGAGTTACTTTTGTAGTGTAAACCTGTAGCCCCTTATAAATGTTCTAACAAAAACGCCCTTTTTCAAGGCGAAAAAATCAAAAAAGAGCATTTGGGAGTAAACGATTCAGGACTATTTTTACAAGATGAACCTATATTCAAAAGAATGGTGCGACCTTATTTTCTTGAATAGAAATAAGTGTTACGGAGCTTACCAATTACGCAAAGAAGTTGGCAAGCGATATGCGATATCTTTCACGATCGTTTTAATCGTCTTCACCTCCATCTGTTGCATTCCCTTTCTCTTAAACTTCATGTATAAACAAGCCAACAAAACGCTTGCGACCGAAATACAACGTTTATCGAAACTAGATGGAACCCTCGTAAAAGAAGCAAACCGTGCAATACAAAAAAAACAAGCCGCAACCGATGCAAAAAAGAAACCACCCACCTCCTTTATTCCTATGCCCCCAGCCAAACAAGAAGTACAATGGAAAGGAATTATGACGAGCATTAGCACAACAAGCCCTGATATAGAAAATATAAGTGACTCCGAAAATAGTCTAAAAACAGATTTAGACACAGACGCTTCACTCAAAGATGCCAAGAGCACAGAACAAACTATCGGTAAAATCGTAGAAGAAATGCCTCTCTATCCAGGAGGTATCGCAGCCCTTATGAAATGGCTTAATAAAACGATCATATACCCCGCTTTTTGCATCCGACAAAATATAGAAGGCAACGTAGAAGTAACCTTCATTGTCAACAAAGACGGTTCCTTATCCGACTTTAAAGTCTCCAAAAGCGTACATGCTTACTTAGATAGCGAAGCCCTAAGAGTGGTGCGAAAAATGCAAAAGTGGATACCTGGAAAACATAACGGAAAAGTAGCAAATGTCTGCATCACATTACCTATTGAATTTAAACTAAATTGAAATAACAACAAACGCAATCTTCGTATTGCTATAAAATCACCTAAAACATGTATACATCCTCAGAAGTCATAGAAAAAGTGAACAACGCCCTTAAAGCCGTTGATTACGCTGCCAAACCAGAGGGATTATATGAACCCGTAAGCTACGTTCTATCCATCGGAGGGAAACGAATACGCCCTGTATTACTCCTTATGGCATACAACCTATACAAAGAAAATATAGACAACGCGATGAGCGCGGCAGTAGGTATCGAGACCTATCATAACTACACCTTACTTCACGATGACTTAATGGATCGCGCCGAAGTGCGTCGAGGAAAAGCCACCGTTCACAAAGTGTGGGATGACAATACCGCCATTCTTTCGGGCGATTCCATGCTCGTTCTTGCCTATCGCTATATGATAGATGCGGCAAAACGTTCCAACTGTTTCGAGCTCTTGGACACATTCACGACCACCGCCCTCGAAATTGGTGAAGGACAGCAATACGATATGAACTTCGAAACACGAAACGATGTTTGTGAAGAAGAATACATTGAAATGATACGCCTCAAAACATCCGTCCTTGTAGCTTGTGGCGTAAAAATGGGAGCCATGATGGCAGGAGCTTCTGCCGAGGAGGCCAACCGTCTCTATGAATTTGGCGAAAAAGTAGGTCTCGCATTTCAACTTCAAGACGATTTTCTCGATGTTTATGGCGACCCGTCCGTTTTTGGAAAGAAGATAGGAGGCGATATTCTTTGCAACAAAAAAACATTCTTGCTCATCAATGCCCTCAATTCTGCCAACGCGTCACAACGTGCAGAACTTGAAAAATGGATTAAAGCCACAGACTACGATGCACAACAAAAAATTGATGCCGTTACCGCTCTCTACAATGCAATTGGCACCAAGCAACTCAGCAATCAAAAAGTGGAATACTATTTTGAAGAAGCAAGACAAAGTTTAAAAAAACTACCCCTTCCCGCAGAAAAGAAAACGGAGTTATGGCATTTTGTAGAAACCTTAATAGGAAGAGATTCATAAACACCTCATTTTAAATTTCATATCTCCCTGAATGTTTATAGACACACATGCCCATCTTTATGGCGAAGAGTTCGACAACGACCGTAGTGATGTTGTTGAACGAGCTTGTGCCGCAGGGGCGGACAAAATTTTTCTACCTTGCATTGATGAAACTTCTATCGGACCGATGAATACTTTGTGTGCGCACTATCCCAACATTTGCTATCCAATGCTCGGACTTCATCCCACAGAACTGCCCCCGTCTCTCGACGCCTCGCTAATCAAAATGGAAAAGTTGCTCCAAACAGACCATTCCTATATTGCCATTGGTGAAGTTGGACTTGACTTTTATTGGGATGATCGGCATAAAACAGAACAAATACACGCGCTTAACGTTCAAACAGAATGGGCGGTGCGCTACCACTTACCATTGATGATTCATTCACGTTCGGCACATCAAGAACTAATTGAAGTCCTACAACCTTATGTAAGCAAAGGTATTCGTGGTGTTTTTCATTGTTTTTCAGGCACCTCAGAAGAAGCGGATGAACTGTTATCAATTTTTCCTACTTTTATGTTGGGGATTGGTGGCATTGTCACCTTTAAGAAGAGTACACTGCCCGCAATTCTTGCCAAGGTTCCACTCTCTCGCATCGTAATAGAAACCGATTCCCCCTACCTCGCCCCAACGCCTCATCGAGGAAAACGAAACGAAAGCGGTTACATACCTTTCATTATCGAGAAACTTGCAGAAATTTATAACACTTCTCCTGCCACCATCTGTAAAGAAACGGTACACAACACGCTACAAGTCTTTCCAAAAGCTAACTAAAAGTTCTTTCGTGCATCATTTACCACTGTTGATTCTTGCGAAATAGAAAAATTATTGTACTTTTGCACGTGCAATGCAACAAGACGCGTTGTAACTTCAACCCAAAACAAGATAAGGAGAGGTGCTCGAGTGGTTGAAGAGGCACGCCTGGAAAGCGTGTAAACCTCTAAAGGGTTTCGCGGGTTCGAATCCCGCCCTCTCCGCAATAAACATTGATTATCAATGTTTTACGAATAAAGCACCCAA
>JAVVVP010000044.1:1896-19650 GCA_036652575.1 Bacteroidaceae bacterium | reverse complement strand
GAGAACAAAATATAAACCAATTAAAAACAAGATCTATTTTTTAAAGTGGACTCAATGATGGAAATTAAAGAAGGTGATTCATTCAGTGTTTGGGGAGTGGTAACATTCATAATCCACAAGCCAAATATCTAGTCCTAATTACAACATCTAAGCAGTAATACTTTCACGTTATTACTATTATTAGGATATATAAAAATGTATTATAGTAATAATATATTGTAGTATCAATTAATTATCAATATGATAGCTTTAATAGACGCAAATACATTTTTCTGTTCAGTAGAAAAAGTTTTTCATCCAGGTCTTGATGGAAAACCTGTTTGCGTTACTGGGTCAAATGATGGTATTATTGTTGCGCTTACTCCTGAGGCAAAAGCTGTAGGTCTGCATCGAGGAGACCCTATATTCAAGGTTCGTGATATAGTTGAGCACAACAATGTGACTATATTTTCCACTAATATGTACCTGTATGCTGCAATGTCAAGACGTATCAATAACATATTGCGTTCATGTGTTCAAAGAGTGGATCAGTATTCCATTGACGAAGCCTTCACATACCTTGATGGTTATGAAAAGTACTATAATATTGAGGAGTACATGCGAGATGTCGCCAATAAAATAAAATTATGGACAGACGTGCCGGTAAGTGTGGGTATTGCCCAAAGTAAGACATTGGCAAAAATGAGCAGTAAGTTTGCCAAGAATTATAAAGGTTATAATGGTGTCTGTATGATTGACACGGAAGCCAAACGCCGTAAAGCGTTAGAGTTATTTGACCTTTCCGATGTATGGGGAATCGGTCGACAGACATTTCAAAAGCTGAATTACTATGGTATTCATAGTGCGTTGGAATTGGCTGATAAAAAAGAAAGCTGGATTCGCTCACACTTCAATAAACCGATGGTTCAGACTTGGATGGAACTAAACGGAATTCCTTGCATTGACACATCAGAGGTAAAGCAGAAACAGACTATCTGCACCAGTCGTAGTTTTGGAGACATGGTAACAGAGTTGAATTCATTGAAATCATCAGTTGCCAGCTTTGCCGCCAGTTGCGCCAATAAACTTCGTGGGCAGGATTCAGTATCAGGCAGCATTACTGTATTCATTTGCAGCAACAATTTTAGGACTGACCTTGAACAATATAGCAATGGCAGTACCTACACTTTTCTTACTCCTACATCAGACACAATTGAGATAACTAAAGCAGCAATGACGTTATTGGAGGCTATATATAGAATTGGTATCCATTATAAAAGAGCAGGTGTAATATTGGGAGATATATGTACAGCACTTCCTATTCAGCAAAATTTGTTTGATGAGATAAAGAATCGGCCACAACGTCGTAAACTGATGAGTGTAGTTGACAATATCAACCAACGCTATGGATTGAAAAGCCTTTGTCTTGGTGTGGAAGGCTTAGAAAAACAATCTTGGCATGTAAAGAGTGACCATAGAAGTGGAAACTACCTTTCTGATATAAATGAGATTCTGACGATAAGGATATAAGCATACCCCAATAAAGGATATCTTCAATAACACTACAGTTAATCCATAAGATAACTCAAATGTGTAAATCCATTATGGTTGTAATCATAAATAGTTTTTTGTACTTTGTTTGAATGATTTAGAGTAAATAATGCTCAAAAAGAACCTAATAAGGCTGTTTTGTGAGATATTTTCTCATATTTCGATACCTATACCACTTATTTTTATTATCTTTGCACACACAAAAAGGATACAATTATGTTAGTAAACTTCACTTTTCAGAACTTTCGTTCATTCAGAGACGAAAAAACACTTAGTATGGAGGCGGGGTCTATCAAGGAATTGAGTGAATCCGTTATCGTGCATGATTCTTATCGATTGTTACCTGCTGCCGTTATGTATGGTGCAAATTCGAGCGGTAAAAGTAATGTGCTTCTTGCCTTGATGACAATGAGAAGTGTATTGCTGGGTAGTGTTCGTTTGAACCCTAAAGACGAATTGAATTTTCAACCATTCAAACTGGACTTGGTTTCGAAAGCCAATCCTACATCTTTTGAGATTCAATTTATTCTAGGTGATGTGAAATATCGGTATGGCTTTGATTATGACAAGACACATATCTCAAAGGAATGGCTATATGAGAAACTTGCCGGTCAGCGTGAGTTCAACCTGTTCCTGCGTGTAGATGATGAGTTTGAAATTTCTAAGAGTCGCTTTGCCGAAGGATTAGGAAAAGAGAAATCCACACCTTCCAATCGACTGTTCGTTTCGTTAGTAGCGCAACTAAATGGTGCTAAGTCTATGTCGATTCTAGACTGGTTCAACAACTGTAACTATCTTTCTGGCATGGACAGTCAAGGCTATGAGGGTTTCAGCTTGAAGATGTTCAGTGAGCATTTGGAGGGCTGCGAGCAAGCTTTGGATTTCTTTCACCATACTCAATTGGGATTCAATGATTTGTTGGTCACAGAAAAACCTTTCTCTGATGATAGTCTAATAGGTAAAATGCAAATCCAGGATGTTTTGAAGACCAAACTGATGAAAGAATTAAAAGGTAAGAACGTGATAGAAGCCAAGACTACTCACAATATTTACAATGAAGACGGCGAAGTGAGTGGAATGGATTCTTTCCCTAAGGATGAGATGGAATCGGAAGGCACCAAGAAGATTATCGAAATGTCCGGTCCCATCTTCGACACACTTAAAGCGGGTAAGCTGTTGATTATCGATGAACTTGACGCCAAACTGCATCCACTTCTTACTCGTAGTATTCTTCAGCTCTTTATGAATTTCCAAACCAATCAACATGGTGCGCAGTTGATTTTTGCGACACACGATACCAATCTTCTGAATTTGGGTTATTTGCGCCGTGATCAAATTTGGTTTACCGAAAAAGATAAGACTGAATCGTCCGATCTTTATTCTTTGGTAGAGTTCAAAGATGCGGCAGGTACAAAGATTCGTAATGATCGTAGTGTACAGAAAGATTACATCAATGGCCGCTATGGTGCTATTCCATTCTTAAATTGATCCAGATATGGGACTATTACCAAAATACAAGATAGAAGAGCTGAAGCGAGAGAAGCGAGAAGCCAAAGCCGCCAAGAAACGTAAGGAGAACACTCGTTCCAAAATTGTGCGTTTCTTAATTGTATGTGAAGGTGCACGTACTGAGCCAAACTATTTTCAAGCCTTGGTCAAGGATAAATACTCTGAGGTTCGAGACGAAAAAATTGTTGGTGAAGGTAAGTCGACATGTGCCCTCGTTAATCGTACTTTGCAGATTAAGGAAGAATTGGAGCAAAGGCGTCAGTTGCCGTTCGACCGTGTATGGGTGGTATTCGACAAAGATGATTTCCCCGATTTCAATGAAGCCATCAAGTTGGCTGATAGCTTGTCTTTCAACTGTGCCTGGACAAATGAAGCCTTTGAGCTATGGTACTTCCTTCATTTCCAATATTTGAATGCCGGTATAAGTCGTCATGACTATATCATAAAATTGGAGAATGAGATAAGGAAGCATCCCAATTATGAGAATTACAAATACAAGAAGAATGACCCTTCGGTATATAAAATGCTTAACACTATCGGTGATGAGAATTTTGCCAAACAATGTGCTGTTCGTCTTCGCTCTTTCTTTGAAGGGGATTTAGATTTCAAGGAACATAAACCTTGCACCACCGTTGACCTCTTGGTCGAAGAATTGGAGAATCCAGACTTATTACCAAGGCGGTGCAATAACAAAATGAGAAGCATCTGATTCAACGGAAAGCTTAACTATGTAAGTACATATAATAAGAGTTGAATCTATACAATTAAGACACAGCTTTTATGGTTGTAACTGTAAGTTGTAACAGCAAATCTCATATAAAAAAACAACATATCGAGTATAATTCGTGCAAAATTACGAGGTGCAAGTTGAAAATATTAAAAGCCTGTGTTCATGGGAGTTATTTCGCATAATATGTATCTGTTTTATATCTGATTTGCTTATCGAAAAACCTACTTCACTTTCCGATGCAAAAATTGCGGAAAATATTTTGAAGAATATCTTCTGAAGCTATGTGTCCTGAAATTTCGGAGAGATGAAAAATACACTCACGTATATCTTGACTCACGAGATCGGTAGGAAGATGGGTAAAGAGCCCCTCCTTTGCTCGCAAAATGGCGGTGAGCGCATTCGTTAGCGCTTCGTAATGTCGCGCATTGGTTACGATCAACTCATCTTGATTAAGAGTTGGAATAGAGGCACTTTTTATTAGCTCCTCTTCTAATTTCTCTATGTTTTGCTTGTATTTAGCAGAAATAAAGAGCTGCTTTGCATCTATCTCTGCGTAAGAAGAAGCAATGCTCTTCCGTTGCTCTTGATTTAAATGCTCCGACTTATTAAAAACGATGATTACCTTTTTATCAAAATGCTTGTTTCTGATTTCTTGCTTTAATTCATTCTCGTCCTCCGTCTTGTAATTTACGTCTATAAGCCACAACAAAATAGAAGCTTTCGACATCATCTGAAAAGTGCGATCTATACCAATGGTTTCAACCTCATCTGTCGTTTTACGAATACCTGCTGTATCTATAAATCGGAACGTTGTACCTGCTATGTTTAGGGTATCTTCTATCACATCACGAGTCGTGCCATGAACATCGCTAACAATCGCCTTCTCTTCGCCAAGAAGAGCATTGAGAAGGGTACTTTTCCCCACGTTGGTTTCACCGATGATGGCTACTGGTACGCCATTTTTAAGTACATTTCCCAAATTAAAAGACGTTGTCAAACGTAATAATTCTATTTCTATTTGCACGATCAAACTTTCGAGTTCCTCACGATTTGCAAATTCTAGCTCTTCATGATCACTAAAGTCTAACTCTAATTCCAGAAGAGAAGTGATGTGCAATAACTTACTACGGAGTTCTTGTAATTCTTTACTAAAACCGCCTCGCATCTGATTCATCGCAAGCCGATGGGTTGCAGCCGAAGTAGAAGCGATGACATCGGCGACAGCTTCCGCTTGACTTAAATCCATTTTCCCGTTTAGAAAAGCACGTTGTGTATATTCACCTGGACGAGCTAGACGACAACCATTCTCGATAAGAAGCATTATGATTTGGGATAATATAAACTGCGAACCATGACATGAAATTTCAATACTTTCTTCGCCTGTGTAAGAAGTGGGAGCACGAAACAAACTAACAAGGACTTCATCTACGATTCGATTGTTACGCGCATAGATTGTTCCAAAAGTCAAGGTGTGACTTTTTCGTTCTTTGAGAGGCATACCTACTTTGGGCTGAAATATTTTCGCGGTTATTTCAATGGATTTGTTTCCAGATAAGCGAATTATTCCGATAGCTCCTCCTGTAGCAGTTGAGATAGCGCAGATTGTATCGTTTTCTTGCATTTCCGTTCTGATTTGTTTTGTGCAAAAGTAGTTATTTGCATTGAATTGGCATAGACAAGTATCGCTTAAAGGCGTATTTTTGAATAAAAAGACAGCGTACCAGATTCAAAATCGAGTACGCTGTCTTTTTTATTAAGATTCGAAATGTCGTTCGCTATGCTTCTGTTGCTGGTTCTACGCACTCTGCCTGACGATACATTGTGAGTTGTTCTACATCGAATTTGCGAATGAAATTTAAATGCTTTTCTATTTCACTTTCTGCATAGTTTACATAAACCGTCAAACTCTTATCGAAAAGGTCTGGACGTTTCGTAGCATCTTGCAAAAGGAGATGACACATAATTGTATCTGCTGCCATCTCTACGAGGCGACGCGCTACGAAGTCGAGCAGTTCTTGGTTTGCAGTTTCTTTTATCGAATTGGTGCAAGCTTCAAACTTATTGGCCATTTCCTTGATACGAGTCATCCATGAGTCATACGCGGGTGCACAAGGATGCGCTTCGAAACCACGAAGGGTTGCGATATAAGACCCGTTGGTAACGTAACGAATGGCGGCAACTACTTGAAGCTGCGTTGTGCCCTCATAAATATTCGTGATACGTGCATCACGATAAATTCGTTGACAAGCATACTCCATCATAAAGCCTGAGCCTCCGTGTATTTGGATGCAGTCGTAAGCATTTTGGTTTGCATATTCAGAGTTCATCCCCTTGGCTAGCGGCGTAAAGCTATTGGCTAGTTTTTCATATTTCTTCTGTTCCTGACGCTCCTCTGGTGTGAGTTTTCGTTCACGAGAAATATCGTCAAGTGCTTTGTAGAGGTCTACGTAACGACTTGTCATATAAAGCAAGGAACGACCTGCATCGAGGCGTGCTTTCATATTGGCAAGCATTTCATAAACCGCAGGGAAGTTGATAATCTCTGAATTAAACTGTTTACGGTCTTGTGCGTATGCTAATCCTTCGGTATAAGCGGCTTGACTAAGTCCAACACTTTGTGCTGCGATACCAAGTCGTGCACCGTTCATAAGTGCCATCACGTATTTAATCAGTCCGAGTTTGCGGTCACCACAAAGTTCGGCTTTTGCATTCTTATAAACAAGTTCACAAGTTGGTGAACCGTGAATACCGAGTTTGTTCTCAATACGACGTACATCTACTCCACCTTCGTTTTTATCGTAGATGAACATAGATAAGCCACGACCATCGTGTGTTCCTTCTTCCGAGCGAGCGAGTACGAGGTGAAGGTCGGCATCTCCATTCGTGATAAATCGTTTCACGCCATTGAGCAACCAACAGCCGTCAGCTTCAGAGTAGGTTGCCTTGAGCATCACACGTTGAAGGTCAGAACCTGCATCAGGTTCTGTAAGGTCCATCGACATCGTTTGCCCTGCACAAATGCGAGGAATAAAACGGCTATGTTGATCTTCGTTACCAAATTCGTATAAAGTTTCTATACAATCTTGAAGACTCCAAATATTGCCAAATCCAGCATCACCAGCTGCAACTATTTCAGCGCACATTGTATAAGGAGTAATCGGGAAGTTTAAGCCTTGATATTTACGAGGCATGGTCATTCCGTTCATACCGGCTTTTACCATTGCATCCAGGTTCTCTATGGTGCCACTTGCATAGTCTACGCGTCCATCGTGACAATGAGGTCCCTCTGCGTCTACGCCCTCTGCATTGGGCGCAACCACGTTCGCGGTGATGTCACCAACAATATCGAGCACTTTATCGTAAGAGTCCATTGCATCTGCATAGTCTACAGGTGCATAATCATAATTATCTTTGTCTGCATATCCGCGTTCTTTGAGTTCGCAGATGCGCTCCATCATTTCGTTATCGAGATGATATTTCAGTTCGGGAACGTCGCTATAGAAATTTGCCATTGTTTACTTACTGTTTTGTTTGTAATACTTAATCATTTTGGGCACGACTTGCTCTACAGAGCCTGTTATAACATAGTCGGCAATCGCATTGATAGGTGCGTCGGGGTCTGTATTGATCGAGATTACGATACCGCTCTCTTTCATACCTGCCACGTGTTGTATTGCTCCCGATATACCGCAAGCGATATATACTTTAGGGCGAACGGTAACACCTGTTTGACCGATTTGAAGCTCGTGTTCACAAAATCCTGCATCGATCGCAGCGCGACTCCCACCTACTTCACCGTGAATTTCCTTCGCCAATTCTTCGAGAAGCGCGAAACCTGCTTTACTACCGACACCATAGCCACCCGCTATAATGATAGGAGCTCCTTTCAAATTATTTTTAGCTTTCTCTACATGGCGTTCTATTACTTTTACAACGTAATCCATCGTATCCACGTATTGCGCTACGTCTTCTACGATGACTTCGCCCTTATAGTTTACATCTACGATTTCTGCTTTCATCACCCCGCTACGTACGGTCGCCATCTGTGGGCGATTTTCTGGATTGACAATCGTTGCAACGATGTTTCCGCCAAATGCAGGGCGGATTTGATACAACAATTGATCATAATGTTTGCCCGCTTTCTTATCATCGAATGCTCCGATTTCAAGCGAGGTACAGTCCGCGGTAAGTCCACTATGTAGTGCAGACGATACGCGAGGACCGAGGTCACGACCGATCACCGTTGCACCCATCAAACAAATTTGTGGTTTCTCTTTTTTGAAGAGATTCACAAGAATCGCTGTATGAGGTTTCGAGGTGTAAGGGAACAAGCCTGGAGCATCGAAAAGGTGAAGTTTATCAACACCATAAGGGAGCACTTGACTCTCTACGTTACCTTTAATGCCTGAACCTGCACAAATAGCTTCTAGCTGCACGCCTAGCGTATTAGCCAATTTACGGCCTTTGGTAAGAAGTTCTACACTCACCTCTTCTACTGTGGTGCCTTCTATTTCGCAATATACAAAAACGTTATTCATTGTTCTTTCTTATTTATTAGTAATGTCCTCTCTTCGCTTCTACGAGGGGTTGTGCTGCAAGCGGTGAAGCACGGTGTCCTACTCGTCTCGAAAAGGCAAAAAGGAGGAGTTTCTTATCCGATGGTGTGGTTCGCCAACAATTCTTGAATCATCTCCTCAACCTCAGCATCTGCTCCAGTGAGTGATTTACTCTCTTTTGCCTTGAACACGATGTTCTGAACCGCTTTCACCTTGGTAGGTGATCCAGCGAGTCCACATTGCGCAAGGTCGCCATCCACATCTGCCACGCTCCATTGGGTTACCGTAAGATAAGGTTTGGCTTTATACTCTTCGGCATAAGGAACGCCTTCGGCTGGCATCTCCATGGGTGCCATCGCGCGCTTAAACTTCATCACGAGTTTTGCATTACGAGGACGACAAGGCACCGCGCTGCTGTTTACCGTAAGCACAAGAGGCAAAGGAGCTTCCACCGTTTCTACTCCACCATCAATGTGGCGTTTTACCGTCAACAGTCCATTCTTGCAACTCAATATTTCTTCTACGTAAGTCACTTGATTTAAATCCAACTTTTGCGCTACTTGAGGGCCCACTTGTGCGGTATCACCATCAATGGCTTGACGACCTCCTATCACAATATCACAGCCTCCAATTTTACGAATAGCCATTGCCAACGCATAAGATGTAGCCAATGTATCAGCACCAGCAAAAGCGCGATCGGTTAATAAATAGCCATTATCAGCACCACGGTACATTCCTTCGCGAATTACATCGGTAGCACGTGGAGGCCCCATGGTAAGGATCGACACAACAGAACCTGGGTTCTCATCTTTCAGTTTTAAAGCCTGCTCTAACGCGTTCAAATCTTCTGGGTTAAAGATAGCAGGAAGTGCAGCACGATTTACCGTTCCTTCGGGTGTCATAGCATCTTTCCCTACGTTTCTTGTGTCAGGCACTTGCTTAGCAAGTACTACAATTTTCAAACTCATATTTCTTTCTTCTTGATAATTATAATTACTCTTGTTGTCTTTGCAACAACCATTTAGCCTGCAAAAATACGCATTTCTACAATTCTAGCAAAGAGAAACGTTCTTTTTTGCACAATCGCAACAGTCGTGAGCAACTATCGGTTTCTCTTGTTCTTAATTGTCTAAATAATAATCTACATTGGTAACAACGCGCACTTTCTTTATATAAGGTGTGTTTGCATCGCGATTTTCAATCGTGAAAAGCCCTTGTGAAGCATTCTTTATCTTACCCAATTGGCTCTCACTATCTTTCGCAAACTTCATGGCTCCTTCCCGAGCATTGTTTGTAGCTTCTTCGATCATTTGTGGTTTTATCTTATTTAGACTGGTGAAGTCGTATTCCACGCTTGTATTGTAGTCGCCTGCACTAATGGCGATGCCTTCCTTTAGCAACTCGCCCATCCGTGCCATCATACCTCTGACCGCGTCTACTTTGTTTGTGCTTACCGTTATGATAGAACTCACGTTGTAGCGATCGGTTTGTTTTTCGCTCGCGCTCGCATAGCGGTCTGCTTTTATATCGATAATCTGAGGTGCTCCTATGCTTATTTCATCATTCGTGATTCCGTTACGTTTTAAATAATTCAGGATACGAGCATTCACGGTACTAATATGGGTGTAGATTGCCGAAGGATCGTTGCCGACCGTTTTATAAATGAGCGGCCAAATTACTTTGTCGGCCTTTACCTCTCGCTCTGCTAGTCCTTTCACCGATACGATACGGTCACGCGCAGCGAAACTCGTTAGTCCACATTTAACGAAAAGGCCGAGTAGCATTAAGCCTACGGCAAGCACAAGGGCTTCAATTCTTAGATTTTTCATACGCTGTTTTTTTTTATTGAGTGATTGCTTTTGAATACATTGAGAACATGCTAAGTTAATAGTGGCGATTCCTTTATTTAATACAGACCATGGTTGCTCCGAAGCCATATTCACGGAAGGACGCGTCTTGATAGATACAAGTCTTATAATTCGCCTTTAATTCCTTTATAACCGCATTGCGAAGTACGCCTTCACCTTTGCCATGGATAAATACAAGCTTTTTACCTTTTTCTCCTTTGTGCTGATCCATTGCTTTACGAAATACAGACAACTGATATTCGAGTATTTCTCCATGTTTCATACCATTGGTTGTATCTAGAATTTCGGCTGCGTGTAAATCAATTTCTTCTATCTCGTTTGCGGGTTTTTCTTTCCTTGCAGGCGCATGATGTGGGCGTTCATCTTCTTTCTTTTTGCTCAACAACGCTTCTTGTAGTTCTTCTGCTTTCACAAACACTTGCCGAGCAGGTTGATTGTTGCGCACAAGGTCGTACATCAGAGCTTTCTCGTTAAAGAAATCATTCTCCTGAAAGAGATGCAATTTATAGAATTTAGTCGCATCGGGACGTAGCTCTACGCTGATGGCTGGTTTTAGCAAGAAGGAGCGTTCACGCTTATACGCCATAAGTTGAACGGCAACGTGCCCCATTTCATTGAGCTTATCTCTGCGAAACTCTTCCATAAATAGCTTTGTATTGGGTTCTACCGTTGCCTCAAAACGCGTATTCCAAGCGGTTCCTTCTGCACTAAGATAGAGAAAATTCAAATAATAATTGCTATCGTTTATCAGATAAGCTTCAAAAGCTGTATCGCTTAATTCTTTTATGTTTACAGGAACAAAGGCAAGATATACGTTTAAGTTTTCGCCATCGCGTCGCTCCACTGGACGTGGCTTAAAGGTGATGGGCTTGTCGTCTTCATCATCATCATAAGAATGAACATACGTATCTGGCTTTTCAGCGCGGAAACGACTACTTGACTGTCCTCCTCCCGTAAAGCCAGCACCGTAAGAGCCCTTTAACGCTTTTGACTCAGGGGTGGTTTTCACCTTTGCTATATTATAATCATCGGTTTCGATGACAACACAATCGCGTATCAACATAGGGATATCGAACCCATCTTCATCTTCCACCGTTACTGTGTTTTTATCTTGAAATCCACTGACGGTGCCTCCACCTATTTCGTTAAGGAATCGTACCTTATCACCTATTTTCATCTTGTTCTTATTTTTGAGTTATGGCAAAGATAGAAAAAAACATTCAGACGAAGTCTGATTCTCTTATTTATTTCTTGCAACTCGGTTGTACAACAGCGGTAAGCGCTTTTTTATCTTGTTTTTATTTTTGACTTACACCGTTAGGGTTCGTCCTTTATAACCTTATTAAAAGGCTCCGCGTACAAAGCACAACGAAGTCTTTTCCGTTCTCTATTGCACTTGTATTTTATATGCGTAAGCCCCTGCTTTCAGTATATAATATCCCGATTCTGGTTTTTGAAGTGTTGGCAATTCCACTCCCGACAAGGTAAACAAATGTAGTGTACCAGTGTATCCAGGTATCGTAATATTTCCATCTACAAAAACGATATGGCGTGAAATTTCAGCATGGTTTTGAATTTCTTTGATCGCCGTCGCCGAAGTCAAGAAATGGTCGCCCGCCTCTAGTTGACGTATATAGCCATCGGGCATAACCACTTTTGCCGTTGAGCCATAGGGTACCGACAACGTCATTTCCCAATTGGCAGATTCGTAATGGAGCTTCATGGAGATAAGACCATAATCGGTTTCGAGTTGGGTGGACACGTCTTTGAGTGTTCCCATTTGAGGTGCAACGCGAAAGTGTTCAAAGCCAGGCGAAGTAGGTTCTATACCACAAATATATTGCCCCATCAACGTTAGCACTCCTCCACTCCATGCATGGTTTTTGGTTGCATTTGGTGTTATATTCCATAGTTCAAAAAGCGTAGTACAATCGTAATCAAGCATATTGGCATAGCGTTTCTTCATCCGCGTTATGGCTTGCTCCGCACGTCCCATTTTGAAAAGGGATTCAAGTACATATTTCTCCATGTAAGGACTTGCCTCTTCTCTTGTTTCTAATAATTTCGCGATGGCTGCATATTTATCGCTACTTGCAAGTCCCGACATGACCGCCATTGCTTGCGTCCGATCGTCTCCAGAACCTCGATAGGCTGGGGATTTATATTCTGTTCCCGTCCAATAGAGCGCATTAAAACTCTCACTCATTTTTTGCATCATTGTGACGCATTTATCAGCGTCCTCCTGCTTACCGAGTCGCAAAGCAAATTCATATTCTGCTTTGAGCGCAAGGTAAAACCAACAGTTCGTTAAAGCATCCACATCTGCATTCTGTCCCCAATCAGCCCAATTCTGCGCCCACGACCCATCGCCTGGGCGTTTTCCGCAAAGTCCATTATCGAGCACAGACCATGTCGAGTGAAGATAGCGGTTGACGGCTTTGTAAGATGTGTCTACAAACGTGCTATCTCCTCCATAATAATACTGTGTATAAAATCCAAACCAGCCCACGGATGCGAGCATTTGCAGAGGCAAAGGGCGCACCAAGTTGCCATAAGGGAATGGCGCAAAAAACGTGCCGTCGGGCTGTTGCCATCGAACAAGTTCGTTGATTCCTTTCGTAGCTAACGCTTTTGACGATGGCGACAAAGCATAAAACGCTTCGCCCAATTCGATGACTTCGTCTCCCCACCACTGTGCTCGCTCACGTTCGGGACAATCCATATAGTTGTCGCGCATATTGACATACAACGTGCGCGCGGAGCGTTTCCACAATTCATTGAGCACGGGGTCATCACTTTTAAACGAACCCACAAGGTCGGTATCGTAACCCGTTTCTCGATAGAGCACCTCTTCCACCGTAACACCATTGGGTATGGTATAGATGATTTCATGCCCGTTTATCCATCCCAAACTTTCGTATTCTTGCGTTCCCGTTTTCGTGGTATACAGGGCTCTCAACGATACACCCCCCGTGTTGTTATAATTGTCCGAACGTATGTCGATCACCTTCCCTGCAGGTGCCGTCACCTTTAAATAAGGTGTAATCTGGCAGTTATACGGCAAACGACAAATCAGTTGATTCCCTTCATGTCGGACCGACACATAAGGCTTCAGGCCGTTATTGCGCCATTGAGGGATCGCACGAGGATAAAGTTCTCCATAAAGTGCCTGCACATTCTTTAAGGGGACTGCGGACGGCATTTTCCCTTTATAGTCCAACTCATACCAACCTACTAATTCCTTTTGGGCATCGAAACAAACGTTTCCTTCCGACAATCGTCCATCGGGCTGGGGCGAGGGCGAACGAGTATAGGCATCGTAGTAAGCGCTCGTCCATGTTGCGTCCGATGCAAGACGTACGTGTTCACTCGTCGTTTCAAATCTCAATCCTGCTCGACCACTGTCTTTGTGACTAAAACCTGTTCTTCCGAAATACCAAACGAGTACGCCTATCACATTGTCGCCTTCGCGCAAATAAGGTGCTATATCCACACAATCATAGTAAGTGCCATGCTCCGAAGCCGTCCGTTTGAGTCCGCCTTCAAACACAACTAAACTGCCATTGATGTAAAGCCAATATTTACTATCCACCGCGATTCGCGCCAAAACTTCTTTATCTACATTTTTAAGCTTAAACGTTTTTCGAAACAAATACCACGAATTAGGGCACTGCTTTTGCACAATGTCCGCACAAGTAATCCATTGCGCGCTACTCCAATCGCTACGCGATTCGTTTGCCGTTACCGTGAGGGATAAAAGCAGAAAGAGGGTGATACTAAATAAGAACCTTTTCATAAGTGAACTGTTTTTTGTATGCTGAATAAAGTTATACTATTTCGGCTTACAAAAGTACACAAAAACAAGTTACGTCCACCCTCGTTTTAGTTAAGGTTTGAGCATCTTTCGCTTTTTGGGGAGTTACGTATGGCCTGTTACGTATGACCTGTTACGTATGGCCTTCCCAAATAGAACGTATTTTATGCGTTACGATTAAATAATTAAAAATCGCAATCGCAAGAAATAAAAAGAGGCCCATGGCGCACGTTGGAAAGAGACTTCCTTGCGACAAATCGGGATAAAGAATCTTTACATTTAATAAATAAGAACTTCGGAACACCTGCACCAGTACGATGGCCATCAAGACAACAACACTGTTTAAAGCAGCACTTAAAAGAGCATAGAACATAGAAACATGCCGAGGCGAATAACCGATGAGCAAAAGCGTATCGATCTGATAAGTGCTTTTTTGAAGTAACAAAAAGATACTCAGCATCAAAAGATAGAAAGCTAAAGCGCAAATAAAGAGACCGACACCCACCACAATCGCTACAAGGAGTCGCAAAAAGAAAGTTGTTTTACCCGCTGCAAGAGGATTGCCTTCGACCTCATACCCCAACCGATCAAAGTAAGGAGCAATACGAGCATCACTAGGGTTGTTGACTTCCACAATTAAGCGAGCAGGTAACGGATGGACAGACGGACAAAACGTATGATTCGCCCAATCCATAAAAGTTTGTGGCACCAAAATGGTATTTAAACGACTCGAGAAACCGACAATGCGCCCTTTGTAACGCTGCACAAGCGTGTCGCCCCGCAACACGATATTCATCTGAATGAGCGACGTTAGCTGTTCCGATATTTTAGGTAAACCACGACTTTGTGCAAAGCCGAAATTATAAAGGTTTAAATAATTTCGGGGTAAAATAATAGGTATCTCTGCATCGCCTGCCTCATACTCCCATTTCGTCAAACGAATGTCCACATAAGGATCAGGAACGGCTTCAAAGAACATGGCTGTAGAAAGTTCCGTTCCGCTCTTCTCCATTCCAATGGACGCATAGACTTCGAAAACCGAAGGCGTAAAAGCACCTACACGATGCACAAATGGCTGAGAAGACAAACGTTGACGTTCTCCTTTCGAAAACGTAGCATCACTACCCACCAAACCACCTAATGTAGAAATGCGCTTGGTCACAATCATATATTCTTCTTTCATAAAGCTATCGCCCTGCGTAAATAGAGGCAATACATCTAAATAAAACTGCAAGCCCAACAACACAAGAGTCATCCCCGCAAGATTTGCAAGGGAAAACCCTGCAAACTGCGGTAGACTAATGTGCTTACAAAGCAACTTTATGAAAATAGGCATCATAGACGCTACGAAGGCCTTTACTCGTGGGAAGACAATTCCTTCACCATCGCCACAAAAGTTTTTAGTATGTTATCGCTTGTATCGGTTAGCGACATCTTGGCTTCTGCGATACCATCTTTGTTGACAAAAAACACCAGGCAATCCATATCGGCAACAAATTTTTTAGCCACGGGCTTCTTCGAAAGATCATCCATTTTGGGAGCAATCGTATGAAACAACTCCTTATTATTCAAAGACAAATAGAATAATTTACCTTTCGCCAAAGACACGTCAACGGGCTTAGATGCAGGTATTAAAGAACTAATATCCGAATCATTGGTAACATACATCACCTGGTTGGTTGCACCATAATAATACGTCACATTTGAAAAGTCGAACATATATTTATTGTTTCCTAAATCACTGAACCCTTCTAGGTTTTTCGCCAGATTATTGACGGGATCAATGCTCTTTACTTTTGCAAGTAAGGCTATATTTGATTCCGAAGCCTTTTCTACATTTACTTGGAGTGCCGAAAAGACAACATCACCATCTATGTTTTCCAAAAACTGTTTTAAAGCAACTAGTTGCGAATTCTGTAGAAGACCTATTTTTGCAATCACTTGATGAAACTGTTTTGCCACGTTACCCCCTTGAAGATTCAGTACGAGACACATCAGCGCATCCGATGGTATATACTGTACCAAATCACCTTCTATTGTTTCTTTCTTTTCTAAAGCAGCATCCAATTTTTTCTGCATTTCTGGATCCGTAGAGCTCATTCCTGCTGTAGCCGTAAGTTCTCCATCGCCAAAGTTTAGGGTAGCATTTATATAAAACGTCTCTAACGGAAGACCATCAGGCAGTATTTTTGTAACCATATTCATAGGCGAATAATTAGCCAGACGCAACATATTTACATCTGCCATAGACACATAGATAGCAATATCCGTTTCCTGTTTTTCCATAGACTCATAGCCCATTTGGGAGCGAAAACTGTTGTCTTTTGTAGCCAGAAACTGATTGTACAAGCTTGTTTGAACAATCGTAGGGTCGCAGTTTTCCATTTTCGCCACAAGCAGACTGTTTTCATTATACACAATTTCGTAACCTTCAAACGAATAACGATTACAAGTATCACCCTCTACAAATTGTCCCTTTTTATTTGCATCCATAAAGGATTTCACAACCGCTGTCATATCGTCTTTACTATCCATTTTAAAGACAAGTCCCTGAACACTTATGCTGTCGGACACAACATTGTAAAGGTACATAGGTTCTGAGAAATCGATTCCAGAAGTAGAAGGATTGTCTACGATTTTCTTTAATTGTTCAGCAAGAGATGCTGGATACTGCTGATCTATTTCTGTCTTCAGCTTATCTGTAACAAACTTTTGATCGGCATCACCCACATCCGCTTTCTTTAGCATTTGACTTACATTCAATTTTACCACCGTCGAAGCATTGGCGGGTATTATATCTGCATACTTTGAAGAATCTCCACAAGCACAAAATAACACAAGTGCACAAAGCATCAACGAATAAGGAAGGACTGTTTTCATTTTCATAAGGCATTTGTTTTTAGTTTTACTTATCACTGTTATAAATTCATTTATCAAAGACTATTATTTTGCAAACATACATTATTTTATTTACATAACAGCCCTTTTATATTAAATTATTTTACATAGAAAATTAAAGAGGCGAAAAAATTATTATTGTACGTCCTCCCTTTCTATTCATCCTAAAAGGGGTGAGTGATTCTATCTGAAACACAACCGAGAAATCTTACGTTGCGGAGAATCTTAAAGAACATAAACAAAATCAGCTCTTGACACCTTTCATTTTGATACAAAAAAGCCACAAACTAGAGAAAAAAGAGCTGTTTTTAAAGACTTCCACACAGAAGCACGCTTTATTTGATTTGTTTTTTTTAGGTTATTACCCTGCTTTTAGGGGTGCAATTCACATCTGTTTTCAAAACTCGTTTCCTAGATGAACTTTTTAACATTGTCTGAACGTCTTTTGAAGTCTTGAAAAAACGAACAAGTCCTGGGGTAAGTTTCAAAAAGCGGCATCTAGTTAAAACTACCCTAGGACTTGTTACCTTAAACCGAAGAACCAGCAGACCATTCGATGAATTTCAAGCAAATCTCAGCAACTTCAGAATACAACATACTTAAATTATCTTCGTACTTTTTATAACAAAATCGAGTTTCTTTATCCCGTTAGCAGAAAATAAAGTCTAGGAAGCGCACCCTTTCATAAAGGCGGCGTCTCGGCATTCCCAAATTTCAAAAAAGCTTGCTTTTTGATTTGGAACTACAGGCAACTTGCACTACCTTTTCATAAGTTAGGCGGCGTTTCGGCATTTCCAAATTTCAAAAAGCAAGCTTTTTGATTTGGAACTACACTCAACTTGCACTACC
>JAVVVP010000044.1:0-1796 GCA_036652575.1 Bacteroidaceae bacterium | reverse complement strand
CCAAATTTCAAAAAGCAAGCTTTTTGATTTGGAACTACACTCAACTTGCACTACCTTTGTCCTCAAAAAAAGAAGAACGATGAACGTTGCGATAATTGGCGGAGGCGCTGCGGGCTTTTTTGCCGCGATTACACTGAAAGAACAAAACAAAGATATCCACGTTACTATTTTCGAAAAAACAAGTAACGTTCTGTCGAAATTGGCCATATCAGGAGGAGGACGATGCAATCTGACTAATACCTTTGAGGAAATTCAAGATTTAAAGAAGGCTTACCCTCGAGGCGATAAATTATTGAAAAAGGCCTTTCGAACATTCAGTCATCTGGATACCGTGACATGGTTTCAAAAAAGAGGCGTTCCGTTGGTTACACAAGAAGATCAATGCGTCTTTCCTCGTTCGCAAAATGCCCAATCCATTATCGATTGTTTTTTACATCTTTCTGCTACACTGGGAGTGAACATCAAAAGATCTTACGGACTTAAATTCCTCCAATCCAAATCCAACCAAATAGAATTGCACTTTCTTGACGAAAAACAAGCCCCTCTATGGTTCGACAAAGTGATCGTAACAACGGGCGGATCCCCTCATCGTGAAGGGCTCTCTTACCTAGAAGCGTTAGGACATAAAATAGAAGAACCCGTACCTTCCTTGTTTACGTTTAATATCCCCAACGACTCCATACGAGAACTGATGGGTGTTGTGGTGGAAAATACCATCGTTTCCTTGCAAGGCACAAAACTTAAAACGACGGGGGCTTTACTGATTACGCATTGGGGCATGAGTGGTCCCGCTATTTTGAAACTTTCATCGTATGCAGCCCGCGTTTTGAAAGAGAAGGATTATTGCGCCACACTGCTTGTGAACTGGGTCAACGAAATGAATAGCGATGCGATTCTTACGTACCTAAATACAATCGTTGCCTTGAACCCTCAGAAACAAGTATCGAACATCCGTCCGTACGACCTTTCGTCCCGCCTATGGACGTTGTTGCTGCACCGCGCAGAAATACCAGAGAACCGTCGATGGAATGAGTTAGGAAAAAAAGGAGTCAATAGATTGATGAATGTGCTGAGTAACGATCTCTATGCCGTGAATGGAAAAGGTGTGTTCAGAGATGAGTTTGTTACGTGTGGCGGAGTGAGCTTAGAGTCTGTCCAAGTCTTAACGCTAGAGAGTAAGGTATGCCCCAATCTTTATTTTGCAGGCGAAGTGCTAGATATAGATGCCATTACGGGCGGTTTTAATTTTCAAGCTGCTTGGACTACAGCTTATCTTGCCGCGCAAGCTATCGCGCGAAGCTCCTCTTTTTTTAAAGAATAAAACAACACATACTAGGGAGCGTCAGAAGAACTGTGTCATGGTTAATTTTTAGTTTAAAAACGCATCGCTCGGGGAACGCCTTAGCGGTAAGGGGCGGGAGCCCCTTACCGCTAAGGCGAGCCGAAGGTGAAGCAATCCAGAAACACAACACGACGACACGAGGAAGAGCCGTTTCCATCAAGGTCTGAAAGAAAAGAAGGGCGACACCGTTGGATTGCTTCGGGCAAAGTCCTCGCAAGGACGAGAAACAAAAAAGGATGAATCCGAACGAGATGCGCTCCCCTCCTTCACATCATTGCGAGCCGAAGGTGAAGCAATCCAGAAAACGAGACTCTCATTTAAACTGCGTATAAACACGAAAAGCATTGAAACAAAAATGTATTTCAAACCTACTTTTTCCTGCGAACCGAGTAAGAAAAAGATATTACGATTTGAGCACTAGTAAAAGTAGAAAGGCACCCACTAATAAAAGCCA
>JAVVVP010000043.1:0-19709 GCA_036652575.1 Bacteroidaceae bacterium | reverse complement strand
GTCACCTCCTTCGCGGAGGTGTGGATTGAAACCTTAACCAGCAACCAGCAATGGAAATATAGTATTGAGATCCCAAAGAAACCTTGCAACGAGGAAATGGGCAAGCTTGATACAAAAAAGGGAGGAGCACTCATTCTGTACTCCTCCCGGCTATGGCAATAGGTGTTAACCTATCTCACTTTGCATAATGCTATTCGTCACGATGTGGGCGACGGTCTCCCTCAGGACGACGCTCACGACGTGGACGCTCTTCGTAACCCTCTGGCTTTTCTTCAAGCACTTTGTGAGAGAGACGGAACTTACCCGTTTTAGGGTCTACTTCGAGCAATTTAACGGTGATGGTGTCACCTTCTTTAATTCCGGCTTCTTCTACACTGTCCAAGCGCTTCCAAGCGATCTCGCTAATGTGTAACAAACCTTCTTTTCCTGGCATAAACTCTACAAAACAACCGTAAGGCATAATGCTCGTTACTTTTGCGCTGTATACCTCGCCTACTTCAGGAATCGCTACGATACCGCGAATCTTCGCGATGGCAGCATCAATAGAAGTTTTGTTGGGAGCGCTCACTTGTATTTTACCGACTCCGTCCACTTCTTCAATCGTGATCGTTGCACCTGTATCTTCTTGCATTCCTTGAATGATTTTACCTCCAGGACCTATGATCGCACCGATAAATTCTTTAGGGATAATGACTTGTTCTATACGTGGCACTTGTGGTTTCATCTCTTGACGTACTTCAGGCATACATTCTGTGATTTTACCTAGAATATGTTCCCGACCCTCTTTGGCTTGTAATAGAGCCTTTTCAAGAATCTCATACGATAATCCGTCGCACTTGATGTCCATCTGAGTGGCGGTTAAACCGTTCTTTGTACCCGTTGTTTTGAAGTCCATATCACCCAAGTGATCCTCGTCGCCAAGGATATCGCTAAGAATTGCGTATTTATCTTCTCCTGGATTCTTGATAAGACCCATTGCGATACCCGATACAGGGTTTTTAATCGGAACACCAGCATCCATAAGTGCAAGAGTGCCTGCGCACACGGTAGCCATAGAAGACGAGCCATTCGACTCGAGGATGTCGGATACAACGCGTACGGTGTAAGGGTAATCGTCTGGAAGTTGTCCTTTGATACCACGCCATGCAAGATGTCCGTGTCCCACTTCGCGACGACCTACGCCGCGCTGTGCCTTTGCTTCTCCCGTTGAAAAAGGAGGGAAGTTATAGTGTAAGAGGAATTTAGAATAACTTTTGTCGAGAACGTCGTCTACCATTTTCTCATCGAGCTTTGTGCCCAAGGTACAAGTGGTCAGCGATTGGGTTTCGCCACGCGTAAAGATAGCCGAACCGTGAGGCATTGGGAGAGGACTCACCTCACACCAAATAGGGCGAATTTCGTTGGTCTTACGACCGTCAAGGCGCTTGCCTTCATCGATTACGCAACGACGCATCGCATCACGCTCTACATCGTGGTAGTAGCGGTCTATCAGGTCGTTCTTCTCTGCCATTTCGTCCTCTGTTAGGTCGGTATGTGCGGCAGCATAGGTTTCTTTGAATTCTTCGCGGATAGCGGTGAAAGCCTCGTTACGAGCGTGTTTGTCGAGCGCACCTTCACTGGTGATGGTATACGATTTGGGGAAGCAAGCTTCGTTTATTTCTTTGCGTAGATCTTCATCGTTTATTTCGTGGCAATATTCACGCTTCACGTCTGTGCCTAGTTCTTTGGCGAGTTCTAGCTGAAGGCGACACATTGGTTTGATGGCCTCGTGAGCTGCTTTCAGCGCGCCCAACAAGTCTTGCTCTGAAACTTCTTTCATTTCGCCTTCTACCATCATGATATTCTCTTCGGTAGCAGCAACCATGATGTCCATATCAGCCTCTTCGAGCTGAGCAAAGGTTGGGTTGATGATGTATTCTCCTTGAATACGTCCTACGCGAACTTCAGCGATAGGCGCGTCAAAAGGGATGTCGGAACAAGCCAATGCAGCAGAAGCGGCAAAGCCTGCTAGTGCATCGGGTATATCGATTCCGTCTGCTGAGAAAAGCGTGATATTAACATATACCTCTGCGTGGTAGTTGCTAGGGAATAGAGGACGTAACGCACGGTCTACGAGGCGACTGGTGAGGACTTCGTAGTCAGAAGCACGACCTTCACGCTTTGTGAAACCGCCAGGAAAACGTCCAACGGCAGAATATTTCTCTTTGTAGTCGCACTGAAGCGGCATAAAGTCTGTGCCAGGCGTTGCATCTTTGGCACCGCAAACGGTAGCGAGCAGCATGGTGTTGCCCATACGAAGCATTACAGATCCGTCAGCTTGTTTTGCCAACTTACCTGTCTCAATACTGATGGTTCTGCCATCGGGCAGAGAGACTGTTTTAGTAATTACGTTCATCTAAATAAAATTTTATTGTTTTCTTATTTCGTCTAAAAATCGCACAAAGATAATAAATTAAAGCGTAACAGGCGTGTATTCAGGTAGAAAAGTTAAGAAATGAGGTATTTTGCTATGGTTCCGCGATGGTTTTCCCCTTCTTTCTCCGATTGCGGTGTCTTTTGTCATCTATAAATATCATTTTGTACAAAAGGGGCGCAAGCGCGTTTTAGCGTTTGTGGAACGCAAGAACAAGAGGGAAAAACAAGCGGGCAATCCGTCAAAAAAGAAGCGTTCTTTGAACGACTCGAAACTGAAAGGACCAACTGGAAACGGCGGAAAGAAAAAGTAGCTTCTTTTTTTTAGGGAGTGACACTCCAAAATCTGTTTTTCTGCAGCACGCCTAACTACTTTATATTCAATCAAAGTTGCATTATTCTTCTGCTTTTTGTCGATTAATTCAGCGAATTTCTGTAAGTTTGCACTGCAATTGTGCAACAGGACTTTCCTCAAAGCAAACAAAATGAAGATACAGATTATAAATGGGCCTAATATCAATTTATTGGGCAAGCGAGAGCCTGAGATATATGGCACGACATCGTTCGACGATTATATAAAATGGTTACGCGAAAAGTATCCAGAAGTGGAACTTTGCTATTTTCAGAGTAATGTAGAAGGCTTTTTGATTGATAAGATACAAGAGGCGGGCTTTGATGAAAAATGTGATGGGATCGTGCTCAACGCAGGAGCTTATACACACACGTCTATTGCGCTATACGATGCCATTCGGGCCGTGCCCACTCCCGTTCTTGAAGTGCACATAAGTAATGTGCATCAGCGGGAAACCTTTCGCCATCATTCTTGTCTCTCCGCCGCTTGTAAAGGCGTGATTTGTGGCTTTGGCCTTGATTCTTATCGGCTTGCCATAGAAGCCCTGATCGTATAAATTCAATCGTTCGAATCTCAATATAATAGTTTATGCACAAAAAAACGAAGATAGTAGCAACCGTATCCGATGCCCGCTGTGATGTGGGTTTCCTCTTGAAACTGTACGAAGCAGGAATGAATGTGGTTCGCCTCAACACGGCGCATCAAGGACCAGAAGGTATGCGAAAAGTAATAGAAAACGTACGCTATGTATCGAGCCATATTGCGATACTGATCGACACGAAAGGACCAGAAGTACGCACCACAAAACTCGAAGAACCCATTGCGTATAAAGAGGGCGACTTGGTAAAAGTGATCGGGAACCCAGCACAAATGACCACTCGCGAATGTATCGCCATGTCTTATCCACAGTTTGTACGCGACCTTCAGGTAAGCTCACAGATTCTTATTGATGATGGCGAACTGTCCATGACCGTCAAAGAGAAAACGGAAGACTACTTGCTTTGTCGCATTGACAACACCGCGACACTCGGTGCACGCAAAAGCGTGAATGTGCCGAGCGTTCGCATCAATCTGCCCGCACTCACCGACCGCGACCGCGAAAATATAGAATTTGCGATTGATATGGACGTGGCTTTCATTGCTCACTCGTTTGTGCGTAATAAAGAAGACATTCTTGAACTTCGGCGGATTCTCGATGCACGCGGTAGCGATATTCGCATTATTGCCAAAATAGAAAATCAAGAAGGCGTAGACAATATTAATGAGATTTTGGATACCGCCGATGGCATTATGGTGGCACGCGGTGACTTGGGTATCGAAGTACCACAAGAACACCTTCCTGGCATACAGCGTAAACTTATCAACAAAGCCATTCGCTGCCATAAACCCGTGATTGTGGCAACGCAGATGCTCCAAAGTATGATAGACAACCCACGTCCTACGCGTACCGAAGTAACCGACATTGCCAACGCCGTCTACTTCCGTGCCGATGCACTGATGCTGAGTGGCGAAACGGCTTATGGGTCTTATGCGGTAGAAGCCGTACAAACGATGGCTTCCATTGCTCAGTATGCAGAGCAAGAGGAACTCTCGGCCTTTCCAACTGGCCACACCCTTTCGGCTCAACCCGATGCCACAGAGTTCTTTGCCAAAGAGGCCGTCATTGCCACTCACGAAATGCAATTGCGCGCAATTATCACGGACAGTTACACGGGACGTACCGCACGCTATGTGTCATCGTACCGCGCGAATTGTAATGTACTTGCCATTTGCTATAAACCCAAAACAGTGCGCCATTTAGCGTTGTCGTATGGTGTGGAAGCCATTTATATGCCGACCAAAAGCTTCGGTCACGAATTTCTGTTAGCCGCGCTCCGACGCTTGCTTGCCGAAGGGGTACTGAAACCCGAAGACCGCATCGCTTACCTTGGCAGCGCCCGCAAAGAGCAACGTACTTCCTTTATGGAAATGAACTTGGTGCAAAGCTTGATGGACGAAACCAATAAATAAATCGGCAGACCTTTTACAGTGAAACGAATACTAAACGACTAATTAAACAGAAAATGCAATCACTCGACGATTACATCGCGTTGCATTCCGACCGTGAGGACGATTACTTGTACCGCCTTTATCGCGCTACGAATGTACATCTCCTTCGTCCTCGTATGGCCTCGGGACACGTGCAAGGCGTATTGCTACGGATGCTCGTGGAAATGATTCGCCCAAAGAATGTACTTGAGATTGGTACCTACACAGGCTATTCAGCGCTCTCTATGGCAGCAGGATTAGAAGAAGATGGACATCTTTACACGTTCGAGATAAACGATGAACAAGAAGATTTTACACGCCCGTGGATAGAAGGTTCACCTTGGGCAAACCGCATAGAGTTTCACATCGGCAATGTGCTGGATGAGTTAACCGATTTCGTAGCCGAAAGGAAGCAGTTGAAATTCGATTTAGCGTTCGTGGATGGCGACAAGAAACAATATGTGGACTACTACCACTTAGTGCTCCGACATTTGAACCCTGGAGGCTATATAATAGCAGACAACACACTGTGGGATGGGCACGTCGTAGACCCTGCTTACGACAAAGAGAAACAAACCATCGGCATACGGGCCTTTAATGAGATGGTAGCAGCAGACGAACGTGTAGAAAAGGTGATTCTACCACTACGCGACGGATTGACAATCATCAGAAAGAAGTGGATAAAAGAATAAAAACAACACAATGAAAACAGACATTGAAATCGCTCGCAGTATAAAACTCGAACCAATAGACGCGATTGCTCAAAAAGTGGGCATTCCAACAGATTCATTGGAACACTACGGTAAGAACATCGCAAAAATACCGTTAGAACTAATCGACAACGACAAGGTGCAGAAAAGCCACCTTATACTTGTCACCGCCATTACCCCAACAAAGGCTGGTATTGGAAAAACAACGGTCTCTATCGGGCTCGCACTAGGCTTGAACCGCATCGGAAAGAATGCCATTACCGCACTTCGCGAACCCTCGCTCGGTCCTTGCTTTGGAATGAAAGGTGGCGCAGCGGGCGGAGGCTATGCGCAGGTAGTACCCATGGAGAAGATTAACCTTCACTTTACGGGCGATTTCCACGCGATTACCTCGGCGCACAATATGATTTCGGCTCTACTTGATAATTATATGTATCAACATCAAGATGAGGGTTTTGCCTTGAAAGAGGTGCTCTGGAAAAGAGTATTGGACGTAAACGATCGTTCGCTACGCTATATCGTAACAGGACTCGGTCCAAAGACCAACGGCCTCACGCATGAGGCAGGATTCGACATTACGCCAGCCTCTGAAATTATGGCCATACTCTGTTTAGCCACCGACCTCGACGATTTGAAACGTCGTATCGAAAACATTCTCTTGGGTATCACCCTAGACAACAAAGCGTTTACCGTAAAAGACCTCGGTATAGGGGGCGCAATCACCGTACTGCTGAAAGAGGCGATTATGCCAAACTTGGTGCAAACAACGGAACACACACCTGCCATTATACACGGAGGACCGTTTGCCAACATTGCACACGGCTGTAACTCGGTAATCGCTACAAAAATGGCCATGACCTTTGCCGACTACACCATTACGGAAGCGGGATTCGGCGCAGACTTAGGCGCAGAGAAATTCTATGACATTAAATGCCGTAAAGCGGGATTACAGCCCGACCTTACGATTCTTGTGGCTACCGCTCAAGGATTAAAGATGCACGGCGGGGTAGACCTCAAACAAATCAAAGAACCGAACCTCGATGGGTTGCGCAACGGACTTGCAAATCTGGACAAACACCTCTCGTGCCTGCAAGGACACGGTCAAACGGTTCTCGTAGCGTTTAATCGCTATGCCACAGACAGCGAAATGGAGATAGACCTCGTACGCAACCATTGCAAAGAGTTGGGCGTTGGATTTGCCGTGAACAATGCCTTTGTAGAAGGCGGAAGCGGTGCAGAAGACTTGGCTCATTTAGTTGTAAAAACGATTGATGAAAATCCCTCTAAACCGCTTGTGTTTGGTTATTCGCACAAGGATTCTGTAGCAGAAAAGGTAGAAAAAATAGCATGCGGAAAGTATGGAGCAAGTTCGGTATCGTTCACCGCCAATGCACGCAAGAAACTGATGCGTTTAGCGGAATTGGGTTACTGCTGCTTCCCGATTTGTATCGCCAAAACGCAATACTCGTTTTCAGCCGATGCAAAACGGTATGGCGTGGCAACGGACTTTGACCTACAAATCCGCGACATCGAGATTAACGCAGGTGCTGAAATGATCGTTGTGATAGCGGGCGACATTATGCGGATGCCTGGATTACCGAAAGAACCGCAAGCTCTACACATTGATATGGTCGACCATGAAATAGAGGGCTTGTCGTAACCACGCAAGTTCGGAAGTATGGTTCTTCGAAAAAGAACGTTTTGAACGCCTCATCCACAACAAGGGCTGTTTTCCAAAAAAGAGGAAGACAGCCCTTGTTGTGAGACTACTTGCGGGCCCATTCACAACAGCGCGTCAACGCCTTAAAGGCACCATAACCCGATCCTGCAAATCAATCATCGCATTGATAAGGTAGACGTTCTCATATTGAAGTATCTCGCTCTCCCGAATAAGACAGGCTTGTATGCGACCCGTATCCAACAGATACTGCCGTTTGGTTCCGTGCAGGAGCGGTGTAGAAGGTGTAAAGAGGCCGCGACGATTTTCAAACACCACGTTACAAAAACTGGTGTCCGTAACAAAACCGTCTTGAAGGATCAAAATATCTTCTCCCGCAAGGGTACAATGGGTAGATTTGAGTGCGTTCATACGACTTCTATCTTCGTATTTGAAATGATAATCAAGCTTATCGCCTACCACCCGCTGTAAGGAGGTGATAACGGGAAAGGTATAAGGCAGGTATTCGATGCTTAAGATAGCAGATGCGTGATAGACCATCCTGCATTTTACGATGCCATCACAAAATTCGGGAGGAGGTTGTAGCTGAAACGGAAAGAGGAGCCGATGCCCGATGGTCTGCTCCATCCGCTTTATATGATACTCCAAATGACAGGGCTTTCCATTCTCTATTTTAATCGTTTCCAAATAATTCATGATACAAAGGGTAAATATATTTTTTCGAGTACTTCATTATATTCCTTGAGACAAGAGCTATTGATGGTTATGCCACCGCCACTTCTAAAGAATAACCCATCCTCCGTTTGTTCTATATATCGGATCATCACAGCGGAATCGAGCGTAGTACCGTCATAATAACCAAACACACCACTATAAAAGCCGCGCGGATGCCCCTCCGCCTTTTTCAGAATGGCAAGCGTGGAGCGCTTGGGTGCACCCGAAATGGAACCTGCTGGAAGAATCTTAAAAAAAACATCGCCCCATTTCTCCGTTCCTAATTTTCCACTGATAAGAGAGCTCATCTGCAAAATGGTTCCGTTGGACGTGTGTAGTTTATCTATATACCGTAACTTTTCAACCGTGACATCTGTTGCGACACGACTAAGCTCACTGCGGATAAAATCTACGATGGTAAAATGTTCCGCCGTCTCTTTGTAGTCGTTGAGAAGGAGTTGAGCGGCATCGGGTTCGCTCTCGCGAATCGTGCCTTTCATCGGGTTACTGCTTATCCGCCCATCCGAAATTTTCACAAAGCGTTCGGGCGAAAAGCAGACCAACGTATCAGGGATCAGAAGGGCGTAGGGAGAATTACTTCGGCGAAAAATCTCCTCAAAACTATAATTGGTTTCAAGGGGTGTTTTAATGGTAAGGTTTGCTAGAAAAGAATTTCCTAGCATCAACTGTTCTTGTACGAAATGGAACTTGCTGCGATATTCCTCAAACGAAAGGTTCCGATGCTTGAAAAAAGTACCGTTGCTTGCCGCTGTTGCTGTAGCGGAAGTATCCTCTGCGGGAACGTTTGTGGCATTTCCCACTCGCCAAAGGATTTCCTGTTGCTCTAACGGGCGTTCTATAAAAAAACCGTTTTCCATCTCGTAATCCAAACCAAACAAAAAGGGGATTTTCCCCTTTCCAGCCCGATTCATGAAAGATTGCACTTGTTCTGCTTTTATCATCCTGCAAATTTAGTAATTTTGCAGGATGAAAGAGATACTACTTGTAGATAATAACGATTCCTTCGTGTATAATCTAGTGGAATATTTGCGCCCGCTAGGTCATGTAGAGGTCGTACTTTCCAACGATTTACAGCGTGACACAGCGGATGCGTATCATACAATCATCCTCTCGCCAGGTGCCGCCCTTCCCAACGATTATCCGCAGATGATGCAACTGATAGCCCAATGCGAACGTACGCATCCTATACTTGGCGTTTGCTTGGGTTGTCAAGCTATAGCAAGCCACTTTGGGGCGCATATAGTACAGATGAAGCATCCCCAACACGGCCATTGTAGCTCTCTGAACATTGTAAAAGAAGATGCCTTCTTCAACGGCATTCCCAACAACACCAGCATCGGTCGCTATCATTCTTGGGTCATAGACCCCTCCAACGTTCCCGACACGTTACAGGTTCTTGCAACAGATGAAGAGGGGCATATTATGGCGATAAAACATAAGACGCTTCCCCTCTATGGACTGCAATTTCATCCCGAATCCATTATGACCGAGTATGGACGGATGATGCTAACTCATTTTTTGCAGTGCACCGCCAGAGGAACATCAAACGGCTTCTTCGCAGGAGATTAGACGCTTGTTGTGCTTCTTCAAACCAAAGGGTTCGGGGGCTTCTATTTCAACGGATTCCAGCCTTGTGCTTTTAGCTCAAACTCACTGCCATCACGAGTGATCAGCGCGCAACCTAGTTCGGGCTTCGTAATATGACCTACCAACTTGACTCCTTCTACTTTCTGAATCTTGTCGTGATCGGTGATGGGGATTGTAAACAAAAGTTCGTAATCTTCGCCGCCATTGAGAGCACAAGTGGTTACATTCACATTCAACTCTTCTGCCATTACCGCCGTTTGATAGTCTATCGGAATCTGCTCTTCGTAAATACGACAACCCGCTTCACTTTGTTGACAAATGTGTAAGAGTTCAGATGATAAGCCATCGGATATATCCATCATAGCGGTAGGCTGAATACCTGCTTCTGCCAATTTCTGAAGAAGGTCTCGACGAACTTCGGGTTTGAGTTGTCGTTCGAGTAAATATTCCTTACCACTAAAGTCGGGCTGAGCCTCAGCCTCTACCTCTTTGGCGGTTTGCTTTTGCTGCTGAAACACCGTCTTTTCACGTTCTAACAATTGCAAACCCATATAGGCAGCCCCTAAGTCTCCACTCACGCAAATTAAATCGGTATTCTTCGCGCCCTTGCGATAAACAAGGGTATCCTTGTTGCCCTCGCCTATACACGTGATGCTAATGGCTAGTCCTGTGAGCGAGGAAGTGGTGTCACCGCCTACGATGTCGACACCGTGCTGTTCGCAAGCCAAACGAATACCCGCATACAAGGCTTCCATATCTTCTACTGAAAAACGTTTGCTAAGCGCTATATTTACGATCAGTTGACGCGGTGTGCCATTCATCGCATAAACGTCGGACATATTTACGATGGCAGCTTTATAGCCCAAGTGTTTGAGAGGCATATAGGTAAGGTCGAAGTGCACACCTTCCATCAACATATCGCTCGTTACGAGTACTTGACGATTCGGATATTCTAAAACTGCGCAATCATCGCCTATGCCATAACAGCTTGACGCATTTTGCAATTCGATTCCCTCCGTGAGGTGTTTTATAAGTCCAAATTCTCCGAGTGTTGAAATTTCCGTTCTATTCATTCATTTAAGTGTAAAAGTACATATAAGGAGAGGCTTTTTTAGTTTGGCGACAAGACCAAGCCTTTAAAAATCTTTGTCATTAGGGGTTGAACAGCATTCGCGGCTTCTTGTACCGCTTTGTGACTTACTTTCTCTAGCTTGTCTCCAATGCCCATATCGGTGATGATGCTAATACCGAAACAGCGCATACCACAATGCCGCGCGACGATTATTTCGGGCACCGTGCTCATACCGACCGCATCTGCACCAAAGGTTTTGTACATACGATATTCTGCTGGCGTTTCATACGTTGGTCCCGAGTTGGCAAGGTAGACACCTTGTTTCACCGCAATGCCTTTTTCTTCGGCTATTTGCAAGGCACGGGCAATGAGTTGATGGTCGTAGGCTTCGCCCATATCAAGGAAGCGAGGTCCATAGGGCATATTTGCACCTCGTAAAGGATGCTCTGGCATAAAGTTGAGGTGGTCGGTAATGATCATTATATCGCCCACTCGAAAGTCGGGATTGGTGCCTCCTGCGGCATTACTAACGAGCAGCATATCTATGCCAAGTTCAGCAAACACGCGGATTGGGAACGTAACCTCCTTCATCGTGTAACCCTCATAATAATGAAAACGTCCTTCGAGTGCCATAATTTCTACTCCTCCCAAAGTTCCTACGATGAGCCGTCCTTTGTGTCCTTCAACGGTCGAAACGGGGAAATTAGGAATGTCCGAATAGGGAATGGCAATTTCAACCTCTATTTCTGAGGCCAATTTCCCTAAGCCCGTACCTAGCACAATGGCGGTTCGTGGTTGCGCTTTCAGTCTACGCTTGATCCACGCAGCTGTTTCTTGTATTTTTTCTAACATAAGTTGTGATGGTTTTATTGAACAATGCTTGTCCGTGCTGTAAGAAGGCAACTTCTATTGGTATCACGAATAAATGTTGCTTCACAGAAGGATCTAACGTTTTCAGGGCCTGCAATCGACTCGCATCTTTTTCCGTTGTAAGAAGAAGAGCCGTTTGTGGCTCCATTGCAGCAAAAGTAGCGTTAATGCGCTGAGTGTCGCGAGCAGAAAAGTCATGATGATCGGGGAAGGTTAAAGAAGATACGCTTTTGGCATATTGCTTTATATAAAGAAACAGCGGTTCTGGTTGTGCGATGCCCGTAAGGAGCAACACGTCTTTGTCTTTTAATTGTGAAGGTTCGAGCTTGTTCTTACCAAACAACGCAAACGCCTTCCCGTATTGTAGGGTGGTGAAGAAAAGCTGCTGATAAGGACGTAAACAAATGGTGTTGCGCAGGATGCGGAAATCCATTGGTTTGGTGTCGGGAGGGCACTTGGTGACGATGACAATGCTTGCGCGTTCTTTTGCAGAGACGGGTTCTCGTAAACGCCCCGCAGGCAACAAACAATCATTACAGATCATACGGTGATAATCAATAAGTAGGATGTTGATGCCAGCTTTTACATAACGGTGCTGATACGCATCGTCGAGCAACACAACGTCTACTTTTGGACGAGGAGTTGGTGCGAGGAGTCGTTCGATTCCATGGCAGCGATTGGCATCTACGGCTACCGTAATGCCTGGATATTTGAGTTTCATTTGATAAGGCTCATCTCCGATCTGACGAACGGAGGTGGTAGGCGTGGCAAGTACAAAGCCCTTGCTTTTACGTTTGTAGCCCCTACTTAAGACGGCTACGTGAAACGCCTTTTGCAACAAACGGATAAGGTATTCCGTATGGGGTGTTTTCCCCGTGCCACCCACTGTTATATTGCCAATGCAAATGGTTGGTACTTTATAAGAGCGCTGCTTTATAAAGCCACTGTTGAAAAGCTCATTGCGCAAATTCACAACCATCCCATAAAGCCAAGATAGAGGCAATAGCCAATAGACTATCTTATTTTTGCGACACGAGGTTTCTTTCATTTTATACTTATATAATAAGGTATTCGTGCTTGTACATAATCTTGCTTCTTAAGTTGGGTCAAGAAGGATAAAGGAGCATAGTAGAGACCGAGGTGAGTACGCATTTTTTCATCCAAGTAGCGATCAGACTCTTCGCTAAGCCATGTTTCGTACCAAGGCAGAACTGCTGGGTATTCGCCCACTTGATAGTCTTTCTTCACGTTTGCGAGTTTCGCGGCGCGTTCCATGGCATAGGGCAAGCCACCGAGCGCATCGACAAGTCCTATTTTAAGAGCTTGCTCGCCTGTCCACACACGTCCTTGAGCCACCGCATTGGTAGCGGCAATACTTTTGTGTCGTCCTGTTGCCACTCTCGTCAGGAATAAGTTGTAACCACGTTCTATATAAAGTTGCAACATCTGTTGTTCTTCACGATTGAGCGGACGAGACAACGTGCCAAAGTCGGAATGACGATTTGTTTTGACGTGGTCGAAATGAAGCCCTAACTTCTCGGTTAAGAGTTCGCTCGCATCTGGGAAGATGCCAAAGATGCCAATACTTCCTGTAAGCGTGGTCGGTTGAGCGACGAGGACATTGGCGGCGGAGGCTATATAATACGCGCCCGATGCAGCCATACCGCCCATGCTCACCACCACTGGTTTTTTCTGTTTGAGCAATGTCACCGCACGCCATATCTGCTCAGAAGCGTAAGCACTGCCACCGCCCGAATTGAGACGGAGCACCACCGCTTTCACCTGCTCGTCGTCAGCCAGTTTTTCTAAGTCTGCTATCATACTTTCGGCACAGAGCGTTGAAGTGTTTCCCACGTTCTCTTGGTTCGTGCTTATCACGTCGCCATACGCATAGTATATCGCGATTTCGTTTTTATCACGCTTCTGTGGCTCTGCGGTTGCAACGAGTTGTGATGGGGTGATAAAATGAACCTTTTTGTGCGTGTGACAAAGGTCTTTGATCCATGCTTTCACGCCATCCCGATAAAGCAAGGTGTCGACCATACCCTGTTCCACAAAACGTTGCGAAGGAGCAAACGCCATATATTGATCTGCCAAAAGTTGTAATGAATCGGGCGCTATATGCCGACTTTTCGAGACATCGCTCACGATATGACTCCAAATGCTATGAAGATACGAACCCACCTGTTCCCGATTCGCTTTACTCATTTCGGTACTGGTGTAAGGTTCTACGGCACTTTTGTAACTTCCCACTTTGAACACTTGCATCTTCACACCGACTTTAGCGAGCATATCTTTTAGGAACATCGGCTCGGCAGAAAGTCCATGCCATGCAATCGCGCCACTCGGATTGAGCACTAGCTTATCGGCTACGCTACACACATAGTAGCTACCTTGACTATACAAATCGCCATACGCCACGATAAACTTTTTACTTTTCTTCTTAAAATCGGATAAGGCTTCGTGTATCGTTTGAAGTTCCGCAGGACTCGCTTCAAGCATCCCCGCCTCTAAGTAGACTCCTTTTATTTTATCATTCGTAGCCGCAAGGTCTAAGGCTTTGCGTACCTCATCAAGCGACACCACGAGATCGCCTGTGTGCAGCAACGAGGACAAGGTATTATCCGTGGCTTGCTCCGTTACGACACCACTCAATGGAAGGTGCAGCACACTATGCTCTGCCACTTCTGACGTAGAGGAACGGATACCCACCAGGAGAAGAAATGCCAAGAAGACTAGAACGATAAGGGCTAAGCCTGCTGCAAAGACACCAAGAATAGTAGAAAAAATATTTAGAAAAAATTGTTTCATATCTTACACGCATTATCTATAAATGCAAATATACAACTTTGTAATGACTACGCAAAAAAATAAGACTTTTAGAAGTAAAAATGCCCTCAAAATAGACAAACAAGAAGCAGAAAAAAGGAATCTCGTCTATTTTGACAAAATACGTTTTAGAAACCGTACTTTTTTAGAGCTCTTTCTGATCGCCCATCGCCCTTATTTGGGTAATGGCTTGACGAATGGAAAGAAGACCAAAATCGGAGGGCTGAAGAGCCGCGAGGGGGAGCCACATCAATTCTGCTACGTCGTCCATGGCGTGCATCGTGTCGTTCGAGGTAAAGCGGCAAAGAAAGAAACAATCGGCTGTATGAACGGGAAAACCACTGTACATGTAAATATTGGGAACCGAAAAAAGAAAACGAACAATCGAAGCCTTTTTTCCCGTTTCTTCCAAAATCTCGCGCAACATACCTTGCTCTACGGTTTCATAACTATCCACAAAACCTCCTGGAAGATCGAGCGTTCCTTTGGCAGGCTCTTTGGCTCTACGCGTAACGAGTAGTTCGCCTTGTTCGTTGAGGATAACGGCCACCGTGGCTGCACAAGGATTAAAGTAGTAGGTAAAGCCACAGTCGCCACACTGCTTTGATTTCTCATCGTGTACATAGAAATGCGTAGAACCACATTGGGGACAGTACTTAAATTGTTTCAAGGGGTGATTCATCGTTGGTATGTGATTTTGTTTGTTTATAAAAACAGATGAGGAGCACGCAGGCAAGGCATAAAGCGATCGAAACAAGCAGACCTAGCGAAATGGAATTCCCGATGAGGTCCTTTGTCGAGGCGGTAGGAGAAGAGGTGAAATGTAGTTGGCAAATTCCAATCGTATTGTTCGTGATATGCGCAAGAATAGAGGGCAGAAGGTTTCCCGTGCGATAATAGAACCACCCAAAGAGAATCCCGATAAGGGTTGCTCCAATCATTTGGGTTGGATTGAAGTGTATCACGCCAAAGAGGATAGAAGACAAGAGTATTGCGCACCATGGCTTTAGGCGCATCGTGAGCAAAGAACCAAGTATGCCACGCCGAAAAACCACCTCTTCGGCAATCGGGCCCACCACAGCGATGGCAAAAACACAAATCCAATGGTCCTTCATTCCATAGAACGTTTCGTTCATCGTGTCGGGCACATGAAGACTTTCGGTTAAGATGTTTACCAGAAAAAGGACTGGCAGCGTAACGAGAACGCTCAGAAAGAGGAGAAGCACTGAAATGTGCTTGGACTGAGTTTTCACAAGAAAAAGAGTGAACGCGATCAGCACGACATCAGAGAAAAGCAAACTTAACCCTAACGCGGTAGGGTCTTTAGAGAACAGCGTAACGTCCAGAGGTGCTCCACTTTGAAGATGGGGTATATTCAGTAACAAGTTTCCCAACCAGCCAGAGAAGAGTTGAACACCTATAAAAAGGAGCACTAAATAGACCGCGTGTTTCATTCGGACATAATACTTTCCACACGCACTACGTCTCTTTTGAGCTGGGTGATGAGTTCTTCGCGTGAATTGAATTTTCGTTCTGCACGCAGCCGATGTGCAAATTCAATATGCAGTTCTTCTCCATAAAGGTCATCGGCAAAATTCAAGATATGTACTTCGATAGAGCGTTCAGAACTGTCATCAATCGTAGGGCGAGAACCAATGTTGAGCATACCCACATAATCGGTTCCATTGATATACACTTTCACGGCATAAACGCCATCAAGAGGTATCTTTTTACCAATGGAAAGCGGATCGATGTTCGCAGTAGGAAAGCCTAATTCATGACCTACGTAATGCCCTTCAATCACCTTGCCATCAATGGCATAAGGTGCTCCGATGCAACGTTCCACTTTGCTCATATCTCCCAATTGCAAATAAAGGCGCACGGCAGACGAACTGATGCGCTCGCCATCCACTTGACAAGCATCTCCTTGTATCACATCTATACCGAGTTCTTTGCCATAGTTCACATAGTCGTCGAAATGCTCGTTTGCTTGGTGTCCAAAGTGATGATCGTATCCCACAACCAACACCTGTACACCCAATTCTTGTTGAAGATATTTTTTCATAAAGTCGCGTGCCGAGAGTTGTGCTATTTCGGCCGTAAAAGGTAGTAGCACACAATAGTCAACACCCGTAGAAGCCAATTGACAGATCTTCTCCGTAGGAGTAGAGAGCAATTCTGGTTTGTAATCACCATTCATCACAAGTCGAGGATGCTCGGGAAAGGTAATCAACATCGAACGAAGTCCCCGTTCATGGGCAATCTTACGCAACTGCTTTATCAACGCACGGTGTCCACAATGTACACCGTCAAAAAAGCCAATGGTTGCGACCGATGGGGCTGCTTTTTCTTTATTTATATCTCTTATTACTTGCATTCTTGTCCTATTCTTTATTGATTCTATTTATCTAGTTTTCCTTCTCTGTAAAAGAGGCCTCTGGCACGCTATCTGCGGGATTGAGAAGTCTTTTGACCGCTCTGACTCCCTCGCCTATCCATAAGGTGAGCGAAGAGGCAGCGAGAAGAATAAGCCACGTATTTAAGGAGAGTGGCACGGTACGGAATACCTTTCCTCCAAATTCAACAATAAGCCATTGTCCAACAAGGATAAGTAATAACACAAGTAACATACCTCTACTCTCACGAAGATTTCTAAAGGTCGATTGATTGCTACCAAAAGCTTTGGCGTTGAATAAATTCCAAAATTGAAGGAGTACGAAGAAGGTGAAGAACTCGGTGAGTGCTTCGGGCGTTCCGCCACGGCCATCCTGCTGCCAGAGAAGCATGCCCAAAAGCGTAACAATAAAGAACAGCCCCGTGATGAGGATATTGCTTTTCATCGCTTTGGTGATGATAAAGGCCTCCGCTTTTCGCGGTTTCTCTTCCATTACTTTTTGAGATGGAGGTACAGAAGCGAGCGCCATTGCGGCAAAGGTATCCATAATGATGTTGATCCAAAGAATTTGAGTCACCGTAAGCGGGAGATCTGTACCGATAAAGGAACCGATGAGTACCACGCAAAGAGCTACAAAGTTGATGGTCAACTGAAACAAGATAAAACGTTGTATGTTCTTATAGAGCGAACGTCCCCACATCACGGCCGTTGCGATGCTGCGGAAGGAGTCGTCGAGCAACGTGATGTCGCTCGCTTCTTTCGCCACGGAGGTTCCAGAACCCATAGACAAACCTACTTGTGCATGGTTGAGGGCTGGCGCATCGTTTGTGCCATCCCCTGTTACGGCTACCACCATATCGTGCTTTTGAAGCATTTCCACAAGGCGTTGTTTGTCCATCGGGCGCGCACGGCTCATCACCTTTAACGCCATCACACAATTGAAAGCGGCTTCGTCCGACAAGGCCGCCCATTCAGGACCTGTGATACAATTCTTTTCGGTATCTTCTTCTTTCCAGAGTCCGATACGACGCGCTATTTCTATCGCGGTACCCGAGGTATCACCCGTCACAATTTTAATGCCAATGCCAGCATCTGTACATTGCTCTACAGCAGCGGGTACTTCGGCACGTACGGGGTCGTTGATCGCCACAACTCCGAGGTAGGTCAATTTGTTTTGTTCTACAAGAGCTTTGCAGTCGGTGCCCTCTTTTTCGGTTAGTTCCATCATCGCAAAGGCGAGGGTTCGCATCGCTTGTTTCTGGTAGCCCAAAAGACGTGATTTCAACGCTTCGTGATCTGCCGATGGCAGCGTACAATGGTTCACCACGATTTCGGGAGCTCCCTTAACGTAAAGCAAACGTTTGCCTGTCACGGTTGAGGTGACAATCGTAGCCATATATTTGCGCTCCGTAGAGAAGGTCAGCTGGTTGACAATCGCCGCGTTCGTACGTATGGAATTATAGTCGTGTCCTTTCGATTTCAACCAAAGCAACAACGCGCATTCGGTCGGATTGCCCACGCCTTCCCCCGTTTCGCCTTCGATGTGAGCGGTGGAGTTCGTCGCAATACCCTCGGCTATCAGTTCTATTTTCGAGTCCGCACTCATCACAAACTCGCTCACTTGCATACGGTTTTGCGTAAGGGTTCCCGTCTTGTCCGTACAAATAACCGTAATCGCACCCATCGTTTCACAAGCGTGCATTTTGCGCACTAAGTTATTTGTTTTGAGCATCCGTCGCATATTGAGTGCCAAACTTAACGTAACCGCCATCGGAAGTCCTTCGGGTACAGCCATAACGATAAGCGATACCGCCATCATAAAGTTCTTCAACGTCACCTCGATTATTTTGAGCCAATTTGCTTGGAAGTTGACCAACAATTCTTGATGAACGAGTTCGTGCGTGGTGCAGATCAGGAAAGCAAGAACCGCAATGGTGAACGCCACGCGATTGATAAACTTTGCCAAGCGCGCCAATTGCTCGTTTAGCGGAGTGGTTTGTCCCGTTAGCTCTGTGGCTTTTTTAGCTACTTTTCCTATTTCTGTGGCATCGCCAACGGCTGTCACTTCCATCGCACCGTGTCCGTCCACCACCATGGTGGAGCGCAGGGCTTCGTTAGAGGGATAAGTGGCCTCTGCGTCAAAAAGCGCTTCGTTGCACGTCTTGTGCACCACCGCTTCGCCCGTCAACGACGATTCATTGAGTTGAAGGTTTACGGCTTTAAAGAGCACCCCATCGGCAGGCACTTCCACGCCTTGCTCTAAGAGCACAATGTCGCCCACTACAATTTCAGAGCGCAACACTTGTGTGATGTGACCTCCTCGACGAACGGTTATCTTATTTTCTTGCCCCATCGCATTGAGGGCTTCGAAACGTCGTGCCGCGTCATATTCAAAGTAGAAACCAATACCTGTGGCAAGAAAGATTGCAAAAAAGATGCCTATCGTTTCTATATAATCTCCTTCTATAAAAGCAATGCCCAACGACAACACCGCAGCGAGAAGCAGGATACGGATAACGGGGTCCTTGAATTTTTCAAGATAAAGCTTCAAGAGTGAAGCACGTTTTGGAGGGGTAAGCAAATTCAGGCCATACTTCAAACGGCTTTGTTCTACCTCTTCTAAGGTGAGTCCTTTATGTTCTACTTTGTGATTTAATGGATCCATTCTATGATTTTGTTTTTATTAAAAGCGTTCTTTATCTCTCGGTAAAGGATACATTACCGAGAACTTCCACATTATTGGGGCAAAGGTAGGAAATAATTTTGAAACAGAAAGCAGAAAGAACAGAGTAATAAGACTTTCAACAAGTGATTTAGGGAAAAAATCGCCAGTCCGAGCAACAGCCAAAGTGCCCTCCCCACGCCTCGAAGCGTCTGTTCTTCTACTTATTTCAAGAGGAAAGACACATGGCCATACGAATCGTGAAGACCATCACTTTTCACCGTTGCCCGCAACACGCAGGAGTTGTTTCCCGTTTACAGTAGTGTTTACCTGTCGGGCAATAGTGGTGCGAGCAGTCTGAATTTCTGCAACGGCTTGT
>JAVVVP010000042.1:0-19746 GCA_036652575.1 Bacteroidaceae bacterium | reverse complement strand
CGCTCAGCTTGCACATTCTTTCCATAAGACTGGCTGCGCTTCGGCAATTTGAAGCAAGCTTCATTGCGCTCAGCTTGCACATTCTTTGACATTTTGAATAACCGACGTTCGCAGGGAAAGGCCTCGGAACAACCGTCGGAAAAAAGGTTTTTCGAAAAAAAAAAGAAAACGTTGGTGCTGTAACTATGAACGCTCTTTCATTGGAGCGGCAACTAGTACATCACCAAGAATATTGGTGGAATCTGGATTTTGAGCTACAAAACTATCAATGTGACGCATCCGTTTTTCTTCTAGGATCTCATCGACCGCTATCAGAATGCCCGTTTCTTCTACGCTTCCAAAATCGTGATTGACAGCGGTTCCAAACATACGCATCGTAGGACTTAAACCCATATACGCATTGACAAGCGGAGGAATGTTGAACCCGAGTTTGCGCACGTGTGTGTTCAGGCAACGATAATCCTCTTTAAAGGAATCCATACAGAACAGTTTCTTTAATTCTTCGGTGTCGGTTTCGAGCACTACAGGATAAATAGGCGTTACGAGTCCTTCTTTGTCGCCAAAGTGCTTGTTTAAGAAGTACAGAATCATATCTCGCCCTGGACGGCTAAAGGAGGGATACATCGTCATTTTGCCAAAAAAATATTTTACATCAGGCATCACAACAATCAAAGCACCCAATCCGTCCCATAAGTTATCAAGCGCAAAAAGTCCTTTACTGAAATTTCGTGTGCTTTGATATTCTAAAGTTACAAACGAACGACCCAGCTCTATGGTATGCGCCATATATTCGTTTATGAATTTATCGGAGAAATGAAACATGTGGCTCGTGGCTAAGTCGGGTTGTCCATTTTTGGCAAGGGGTATTTCGTTTCCTGGCAAATAACGATAACCGCCTAATATTTCTTCTGTATCGGGATTCCATACAATGAGTTGCTTGTAGGGATTTGCTTTTGTGTCGAATTCGTCAAGATCAAGGCTTTTTCCAGTACCTCCACCTGCAGCCCGAAAGGCTATTTCGCGTAAGCGTCCTATCTCACGTACCACATTTGGGGCATTTTGCCAAGTAACTACATATATTTCGTTGTTACTCTTATTTGTAAAACGTAAACGTCTTTCCAATGTAAGTTCCTGTTTGAGAACAGCCTTGTCTACAGGGGCTATTATTTCTTCCATATTATATTATGTAGTTTTCTTTTCTTCTTTACAAATTGTATACTATATCTTGAACGTAGTTTGCCCATTCTGCTGTACTTCGTGAGCTATCGAAAGTTTTCCAAGGAATTGGTTTCCCTATTTTTATGGTAAATGATTTGTGTGTGTTCTTATACATTTCGTCTACAAGAAAAAGCATCGCTAAATTGAAATGGATGCCAAGAGCTTTGCAAACGTTTGCTGTACGATAAAAAAAATCAGAATTACAACCACCAAAGTGAATGGGGACTACATCGCGATGGGATTCTATGCTTTTTAACACAAACGTTTTCTTCCAAGGTAAATCTCGAATAATATGATGTTGTCGTCTTGAGCAAAGTCCAGCGGGAAACATAATGATATGATTGTCGCTTTGAAATGCCGCTTCGACCATAAGGGGAAACTGTTTGCTTTGAGAACCTGTTTTATTGATAGGGATGCAAAGTGGGGCTAATCCACGTAAGTTCATCAACAAATCGTTGACTAGATATTTGACGCGCCCTTTGTAATGTCGCCCTAATATAGCTCCTAGTGCAACACCATCTTCGCCTCCGAGCGGATGATTGCTGACAAACGTATAAAGTTTTTCATCGCTAGAGTCGGGTAGGTTTTCCTTTCCTTCGATAATAAGGTTCATATCCAGATAGCGCACACATTCTTCTAACCACTCTACGCCGACCTTATCAGAAGAACTTTTGAGAAAACGATTTACTTCGTCTTGGTGAATGATATGCTTTACCCAACGAATGAGCAATCCTGGTACATAACGGGCTTTCTTGCCCGCTTTGCTACGGATTATCTTTTCTATATCTATTTCAAAAAGCGTTTCATTACTCATTATACCTTCTATTTGCAAACTTACGAGCTACAAAAGTAACTATTTTTTTATAAATGCAATACGGAACAAAAAAACTTTTCTATATTTGCGGGTAAAATAAGAAGACAAACAACGACAAGAATGAGTATAAATCAAAAAACGAGGTCTAAAAAGCGTTCTATCCTATTCTTTACGATCCTATATGGCATCAGTATCACCCTTCTTTCTTCTGCAACGTATAAAAAAATAGCGACTCAACAAGAGATGGAGAAACAGGGTTTTATCAATATACATACGATGGATAAAACCATCCCTGTTAGTTTAATGTATTCTCGTGCGGATAATTTTACGGGAAAGGTGCTCTATACCGACCTTAAAGAGGCCTATCTTCATCCTTCTGCGGCGAAAGCGCTGGCAAAGGCACAGCGGGTATTAAAAGGGCTTCGTCCTGATCTGAGCCTAAAGGTGTACGATGCTGCTCGACCGATGCACATTCAACAAAAAATGTGGAAAGTCGTGGCGGGAACGTCCAAAAGCAAATATGTTAGCAATCCAGCCAATGGTGGCGGGCTACACAATTATGGTTTGGCCGTAGACCTCACCCTTTGTAATGCAAAAGGTGATACCCTAGAGATGGGCACAAAGATCGATTTCTTAGGACGGTTAGCAAACATAGATTGCGAGAACGAGATGGTGAAGCGGGGAAAACTTTCTAAACAAGCCGTTGCGAACCGTCGCTTGCTACGCATGGTGATGAAAGAAGCTGGTTTCAGACCTCTTAAAAGCGAATGGTGGCACTTCAATTTTAAAACACGTGCGGAAGCTAAAGCACACTACAACGTGATTCAATAGAACGACCGATTCCGTTCTCTTCCCCAAAACCTCTACCATATGCCCTCTATGAATATAGAAACACTTGATTTCATCGAAAAATTTCGCAATGAAGATGTAAAAAAAATAGCGCTTCAAGCCTCAAGGTATAAAGCCGTAGACGTGCCATATGCTTTAACGCAAATAAGCGGTTATCAAGCTTTGAAAAACAAAGTTCCTTCATGGGCAAGCCACTTAAACCTCGTCTATCCCCGTCATTTATCTTTGGAACAATGTTCAAGTGAAAAAACAGCTCTTTACAAGGCTTCTATCGTTCAGAGACTTGTTGATTCCACTTTTAAAATGATCGATTTGACAGGAGGCTTCGGTATCGACTTTGCATTTTCATCGAGACTCTTTGAACAAGCAGTCTATGTGGAGCGTCAAGCAGAACTTTGCGACATTGCACGCCAGAACTTCTCATGTTTAGGTTTCCAGAACGTAGAAATAGAGGCTTGTGACGGTCGAAGCTATATGGAACAAACAACGCCCGTAGATTTTGTATTCCTAGACCCTGCACGGCGTAGTATACAAGGAAAAAAGACCGTATTCATCGAAGATTGTGAACCGAATATCCTCGCTATGCTGCCGTTACTGCTGCAAAAGAGTAAGTACCTGCTGATAAAGTTGTCACCGATGCTAGATCTACATCATGCCATGAGTGCCTTAGTACAAATTCAAGAGGTGCATATTGTCGCCACAGGCAATGAATGCAAAGAACTCCTTGTTTTCCTTTCTCCAGGCATCCACAAAGAACCGTCTATCATCTGTTGCAACGACGAGGAGCTCTTCACCTTCTGTAGAAAGGAGGAAGAGACGGCTCAATGTCGCTACACGGCAACGGTGGGCCACTATCTGTACGAGCCCAACGTGGCCTTACTTAAAGCCGGGGCGTTTAAGCTGCCCGCTACCCGCTTTGGACTTGAAAAACTCCATCCAAATAGTCATTTGTATACAAGCGACACGCTGCTAAGAAACTTTCCTGGGCGAAGTTTTGAAGTGAAAGGACTTAGCGGATTCAACAAGAAAGAACTCAAAACGTTATTAGCCGACACCACGAAAGCCAATCTAACCATTCGGAATTTCCCTTCGACGGTGGTAGCGCTACGTAAACGGCTTAAGGTGCAAGACGGCGGGAACAAATATCTATTTGCCACAACCTTAAACGATAACCGTCACGTGCTTATCTACGGTATAAAAGCATAAGAAAAACACTTTTATTACGACTATCTTGCTAGAACAAAAAAAAAGCGCTACTTTTGTTGTTAGAATATTTTTTTTGAATCACTATTTAATAAGTAACACATTATGTTAGACGTAAAAGAATGTCTCGGCGAATGCGAAGAGAATATGGAAATGGCTATTATGCACTTGGATGAAGAGTTTTCTCATATTCGTGCAGGTAAAGCAAACGTACACATCTTAGACGGTATCCGCGTAGACTCCTATGGTTCTATGGTTCCGCTAAGTAACGTGGCTGCCATCAATACTCCCGATGCTCGCACCATCGCTATCAAACCTTGGGATAAGGCGATGTTCAAAGTAATAGAAAAAGCCATTATGGATTCTGATGTCGGTATTACGCCCGAAAACAATGGCGAGATCATCCGTCTCGGAATACCGAGTCTGACCGAAGAACGCCGTAAACAGCTTTCTAAACAATGTAGCAAAGAAGCTGAAACCGCTAAAATAAGCGTACGAAACGCTCGTCGTGATGGCATCGAAAAGCTTAAAAAAGCAATTAAAGATGGACTGAGTGAAGATGCAGAGAAAGATGCTGAAGACAAACTACAAAAGATACACGATCAGTACGTCAAGAAAGTAGAAGGACTACTTGCAGGCAAGGAAAAAGAGATTATGACAGTCTAAATGCACGGAATTGTAGTAAGAAACACGGGTGGTTGGTACATTGTTCGCAAGGACGATGGCCAAACTATCGAGTGTAAAGTGAAGGGGAACTTCCGCCTTAAAGGCATTCGCAGCACAAGTCCTGTTGCCGTGGGCGACTCGGTACGTATCATCGAAAACAACGAAGGTACCGCCTTTATTAGTCATATTGACGACCGTAAGAATTATATTATTCGCAAAGCATCGAATCTTTCTAAGCAAAGTCACATTTTGGCAGCTAATATGGATCAAGTGATGCTGATTGTAACGATTAAATACCCAGAAACAGCAACAACCTTTATAGATCGCTTCCTCGCTACGGCAGAAGCTTATCGCATCCCTGTTTCCATTGTTTTTAATAAGGTAGACCGTTATAACGACGAAGAAAGTGAGGCGATGCACTCACTGACCGCTCTCTATGAGCATCTAGGATACCCTTGTTATCAAATATCCGCTTTAAAGCGCGAAGGAATGGACCTTCTGTACGCGGCGTTAAAAGATAAGACCACCTTACTCTCTGGCAATTCTGGCGTAGGAAAAAGTACCCTGCTCAATGCGCTTATCCCCGATCTGAACGTCAAGACAGCCGAAATTTCTGCTGCGCATAACACGGGAATGCACACCACTACCTTTAGCGAACTTTTTGACATTCCCGATGGGGGGGCTTTGATCGACATCCCAGGTATAAAAGGCTTTGGAACTTTTGATATAGAACGCAACGAAGTAGCTCACTACTTTCGCGAAATTTTCGAGATTTCATCTAACTGTAAGTACAACAATTGCATCCACATTCACGAACCAGGATGTGCCGTACTTCAAGCATTAGACGATCATAAAATAGCCCTTTCGCGCTATACGTCCTATCTCAGTATGCTCGAAGACAAAGAAGAGGGAAAATATCGAGCAGCTTATTGATTTTTTAAGTCAACAAGAAACAAGCACCTCACGCATAAAAACTCTTAACATCTAAAAAAATGGACATTCTAATCATCTCTATTCTATTCTTTGTCAGCTTGCTACTTTTCGTTGTCGAAGTGTTTCTTCTCCCTGGAATTGGCTTAGCGGGGATAGGTGCAGCCATCGGCATTATTTCAGCAAACATCCTTACATTCAATACGTATGGCACGGGGATTGGTTTGTGGGTTATGCTCGGTTCTATCTTACTTTGTGGCTTATTGCTCTATTGGGTCACGCATTCTCGCACGATAGACCATTACTCACTCGACAAGAGTATTGATTCCACGTCTGCCAACCCCGCTCAGCTCTCCATTCGTGTAGGCGATACAGGGATCGCGCTCAATCGACTCGCTCTTATTGGTAACGCAGAAATAGGCGGAAAAACCGTAGAGGTGAAGTCGGCAGATGGCTTTTTGTCCGAGGGCACTCCACTTGTGGTAACAAGAGTGGAGCAAGCTCTTATTGTGGTAAAAAAAGTAAGTCCAACAGAATCTATTTAATAATCGTCCTTTAAAATCTTATTATTATGTTTGATGTAACGTTCCTCCCCGTGTTTATCACGCTCGGTGCAATTGTATTGCTCGCTGTATTCCTACATTTTGTGCCTTTCTTTCTGTGGCTCTCCGCCAAGGTGTCAGGTGTAAAGATTTCTTTGATTCAACTCTTTTTGATGCGTATTCGTAACGTTCCGCCTGGCATCATAGTTCCAAGTCTTATCGAAGCGCACAAGGCGGGACTAAAGAATATTTCACGCGATGACCTTGAAGCGCACTTTATGACAGGCGGACACGTGCAACGTGTCGTTCATGCGTTGGTTTCTGCCTCAAAAGCCGACATCGATCTTTCGTTTGAAAAAGCAACAGCGATCGACCTTGCAGGACGTGACGTTCTGGAAGCTGTACAAACTTCGGTCAATCCTAAAGTCATCGACACGCCTCCCGTTGCAGCGGTCGCAAAAGATGGTATTCAGCTCATTGCAAAAGCGCGTGTCACGGTACGTGCTAATATTCATCAACTTGTGGGTGGTGCAGGCGAAGATACGATTTTAGCGCGTGTTGGCGAAGGTATTGTATCGAGTATCGGTTCTGCCGTGTCGCATAAGGCGGTGCTTGAAAATCCAGATTCTATTTCAAAACTTGTACTGCGCAAAGGTCTTGACGGGGGTACGGCTTTCGAAATTCTATCGATTGATATTGCCGACATTGACGTTGGTAAAAATATTGGTGCAACCCTTCAAATGGATCAAGCAAATGCTGATAAGAACATTGCTCAAGCAAAGGCAGAAGAGCGTCGTGCCATGGCAGTCGCAACTGAACAAGAGATGAAAGCGAAAGCTGAAGAAGCTCGTGCTGGAGTGATACAAGCAGAGGCAGAAGTACCCAAAGCTCTTGCTCAAGCTTTACGCGAAGGAAATATGGGCTTTATGGACTATTATCGCCTGCAAAATATCAAGTCCGATTCGTCTATGAGACAAAACTTCTCGACCTTCGGCAAGGAAGACATCGGTGAAATTCTGAATCCGAAATAAGCCGTGGAAACTTCTTAAAAGGAAGAAAGGCAACGATCTCTGTCGCTCAGAATCGTTGCCTTTCTCGTTTTAGTGCCCATCGCCTTTAGAGGCAACCTTTATTTTCGTTTGGTGTAATGGTATAACTGTTTTCCTTTGCTATTCATAAAACGAAAGGAAAAAAGATGCGTGCTTAATGAGACCACAGAGAAACCAGCCTCGGAAGAACAATATTTTGTGTCTGCGGTGGGTTGTACGGGACGAGAAAGAGATCCCGAAGAGTTTACGATGTACTCTACGGTACTACCGGCAGGTGTTATATGTTGAAAATTATGTATATGCCCACAGAAGTACGCATCCACTTTGTATTTGTCGAGTAGGGGGCATAGGAATCGTTGCATATCGGTGCGTTCCGTATCTTCCTTCGGTGTTGCCGCATATACTGGATGATGCCCTAGCACGATTTTCCATTTTGCTTTACTCTTTTTGAGTTGTTGCTCTATCCAGCTCAGTTGTCGTTTGCGATTTTCTTTTGCCGCATCTGGGTATTGCGCTACGTCTGTACGATACTTCTCAATAAGTGGAGTTGTGTCGATAAATAGGAGCAAGGCGGTCGTGCTATCGTTTAGCACGATTTCGCGAGCATAATATTTGGAGGGCATTGTCCATCGGCGACTGACTTTTGTATAATCAAGAACAGCTTGGGTCTTGCCTCGATATTCGTGATTGCCACATACTGCAAACCAATGGATCATTAAATCAGGGTGCGTGTAAATGAGTTCGTAATTTGTAAGCCACAAGGGGTCGGTGGTCGATGCCACTCCTTCAAAATGATGAACATCGCCTATTGCTGCTACGAAGTCTAAATTCACCGCTTCCGCCATTGTACCCATTCGTTCGGCGATTGGTTTTTGCTCATAGAATCCATTGCGTCCTAAATCGCTGACTACATAGAAGGTGGTACTTCCTTTCTCAATCGTTGGTTCTTCTATAATCTGTTGTGCTACAATATGGCTGCTCATCATAAGGACAAGAGCTAGAAAAGATATCTTTGTACTTGCTTTCATTTTTGTATCTCTTATTTCTTGATTTTGAAAATTGAAGCGCGAGGTTTGTCAACGTGCTCCAAAAGCACCGAAATAGGTTGCGGGAGCAGGAGAGCGGAACGTGTTTTCGCTTTGGATGCCTGCAAGCCCTACAAAGGTTAATCCTTTTATTGAAAAATGACAAGGTACATCCATCGTTCCTCCATGAAGTGCTGGCGAGGAGGCTGACAAATGAAAATCCCATGTGTTGTTCCATGCTTGAGGTACATCACCTTCGTTACTCGCTACATTGATATTCACATTCTCTTGTTGTATATACTTTTTAAAGAGCGGATTTTGATTTCCTGGTGCGGTACTCCTTATGTCTTTGTCTCCCTGGAGTATTCCTTCTGCCTCTTTTGCTTGCATTTGATCTACACCTTTCTGTGTGGAGGCGTAATAAAAGTTCGGTGTAAGTACGGATGCTTGGTCCTCTGTCTCACTCGTACTATGTTTTAAGCCCCATCTACAATCATAAATCAAATTGTTGCAAAGATTGACAAGTATATTGGTTTCTAGCCAAATGCTACCACCTTTTACTTTGGGGCGTCTCCAACCCGAATTGACAAGGGTGTTATTGTATACATTGAGATCAGACTGATCATACATAAAACCAGCATTTGAAAGTTTAAAACCATTGGTATTGGCATCGTAAATAAGGTTGTAAGCGATGTCTGCTTCGCAATCACTTTTATAATTTACGGCTTCGCCACCGTCATAACCATTCGCGATAAAACGATTTTTCGTCACAATGCTCTGTCCACCCGTTATGTATAAATGGTCTTCGGCGTTGTTGTGAAACGTACAATTCTCTATTACCATCCGTCCTTGGGTGTTGCAAAAGTGAACGGCAGGAACTCCTTCTCCCGTATTTGTTTTGAAGAGTCCATTGCGATAGGAAGGAGACTCCGCCGTTGTCTGTGCGCCACAATATTCTATCGTTGTATAATTCAAGAATAGTTCTTCACTGTCATAACCACAAATAACACCACCCCAAGGGCGACCAAAACGTTCTTTTTTTAGAGAATCTGGTACCGTGAATGTGATCGGCTTTGCTTCCGTCCCCATACTATAGAGGTTGCCGAGCACTACGATTTCTGGTTTTACGACCGCATTGGCCATAAGAACGGTAGCTCCCTTCTCTATATAAAGAGAACGCCCTTTGGGTACGACATAATGGTCTGTGAGCACTACAGTTGTATCTTCGCCCCATACGATGGAGCCCGCAGGGTATACTACTGATACCTTGTCATCATCGTTTCCTCCATTAAACGATTGATCTGCATTGTCGCTTGCGCAGGAGCTAAAAGCTACAACTGCCATCATTGAAATCACACTGAACTGTTTCATTGTCTTTTGTTTTGTTGTTTCTATTTTATCTAGGTTTCTCATAAAGTCCATCTAGCTCCCATCATAAGGGTTATCCCGTTATCGTTGCGATGTATTAGTGTGTGCCCGCTCGAAGGGTCTTGCCCCTCCAATTCTGCATTCGAAGGATGAAGGGTCTTGATGTAGCGTTCGCTCTTTGTATTCAGTAAATTAGTTGCTTTCAAAAACAAGGATGCTCCACCTTTCATCTTTTTCTCAGCAGAAAGATCGATCGTGAATTGTGCCCCGTCATAGTAATCAGAATTTAAGTAATGACTTGCCACCGCCATTCGCTCACTAATGAAAGTACCTGCTATCTGCGCGTTCCAGCCTTTTTTAGTATCCTTATAAAGGAGTGATAAATTGGCAACATGTGGTGCTTGTCCCACTAGCGAGCGTGTTTGGTTTATTTCTTCACGAAGCAGTTTCCCTGAATCGTCCCGACGATAGCGCGTCTTTGGCGTTGTAATAGTCGAATGGGTGTAAGTGTAGTTGGCCTTGATTCCAAAGTTTCGGAAATACTTGGTAACGTCCATCTCGATTCCATAATTTGTAGCATTCCCCAAATTTGCGGGTCCATAACCAAACTGACGATTGTTTTTTGAATCGTACGCATATTCTATGGGGTCTTGAATTTGTTTATAAAAAAGTCCGACCAATAGTTGTTCCGATGGACTCGATAACCATTCCCAACGCAGGTCTATATTATCTATTTTGGCACGTTTCAAATCCTTATTGCCATATTCTGTATAGTCTTCATTGATAATGGTGTAGGGCACTATTTCGAAAAAGCTTGGACGATTGATGGAACGAAAATAAGAAGCACGGAGGTTCATTTGTTTGCGTAACACATATTTAAAACTAAGCGAAGGCAACAGATCCCAATAGACTTGCTTGCCAGAAGGGCTTTCGGTTGTGGAGGGATAAAGTATATCGTATTTTTGGTCTGTATGTTCTGCCCTAATTCCAAACAGTAAGACGTAATGGGGATGATCGAATTTGGTCATGGCGTAAGCTGCTACCACATTTTCTCCAGCATCGTAGTTAAGAGCATTCACGCTTCCTTGTTTTGTGCTCACTTTCCAATCTATTTCATCTAGTTGTGTAAAGTCCACACCTTGTACGGGGCGAGTTTCAGAATCGGGCGTAAAGGCATAACTCACATATCTATTTTCTCGTTGTTTATTTCGAACCATTCCGCCTGCTTTCAAAAACTGTTTACCCAAAGCCGTAGTGATGGTATAAGTGGCATGGAGTGAAGCGGATAAGTCGCGGTCAGAATTGTGTTCCCAACGTCTTTCGGCGTGATCTGCTGTCACGTAACGTTGGTAGTTTTCAATAGAATTTTCGAGCGTAATATAGGTGTTGTCTGGACGTTTGTTTTTCGCCTTTGCATAAGCTGCGGTCCAATCTATTCCTAGACTTTCGTTTAGGGTATGGCTCCCTTTTAGAGTGGAAGCGAAAATAGTTTGCTCCGTACGACGAGCACGCGTTTGTAGTTCTTGCAACAAGTGACCTTTTTCGGGTATATAGTTTAGCGTAAGATTTGTCGTGGTCATCTCGCGTACTTGGTCGGACTGATTACCGATAAACGCATTATACCATTCCAGTTTTCCCCTGTTGATACGATAGTCCATCTTCAGGTGCATTCCATATTGCAGTTGTTGTTCTGTATACGTGCGTTCTTTTTTTTGAGTTAAATGCACGGTGCTCTCGGTTTGTCCCATTACGTCTGTATAAAACAAGGAATTTGAGGCTTTATTTGTATTTTGAAGACTGCCAGCGAACATAACACCGAGCTTTTGATTGAAAAAACGATGCCCTGCCGACAGTCCAGCCACTAGATCGGGCAACGGATGAAGGTAGCTTATTTGGGATGTTGCGCGTGAAAAATCTGCCATCGATGCCAGATAGTCTGCGCTATATTTTTCTCGAGGGGCTGTTTGGGTTATCTTATTTCCAGCTTGCGCCATGTGTTGCGAAAAGAAAAGCGTGTTGTATCCTATTGCGGCATTTGCACTTATGGAAAGTTTTTCAGGAGCATCTTTCATCATCATATTCACGGCTCCACCAGTCGCATCACCCTCCATATCTGGAGTGAGCGACTTAAAGACTTCTAAACGATCGAGTAATTCTGTAGGGAAAATATGGAGGGGAACATAGCGATTCTTATTGTCGGGGCTAGGGATCTTTATTCCGTTCACAAGCGTATAATTGTAACGTTTATCCATTCCGCGCAATACGGCATATTGTCCATCGCCAGTATTGCTCTGCTCCATCACCACTCCCGACATACGTTGCATCACTCCTGCCACACTTATATCGGGCGATGTGCGTATGTTTTGGGCACTCATCACGTTCATCACGTTCATAGAATTCATTTCTATTTGTCGAGCACTTGTTTCTGTATTCTTGCGACGCGTACCTCGCACAGTAGCGGTTCCAAGTGCCACTTCTTTACTTTCTAGTTCCACAAGAAGCGGTGAAACGGTTGTGGTCTTGACACTTATTTCGCGCGATTCATAACCTGTATATCTGCAAACGAGGGTGATGGTGGATGGCTCCTTTATTCCATTTATAACGAAAGAGCCATCTAATCCTGCAACGGCTCCAATCTGCGGCATTTCTTTTACAAGGATCGTAGAGCCCACTAAGAATTCACCCGTTCGTTTATCTTTTATGATTCCCACAAATGTTGCCGCGATTAGCGATGTGGTGAGGCAGGAGCCTACTAAAGTAAGGATTGTCTGTTTTATCATCTTTTACATTCTGTTTTCTGAATGCAAAGGACGGCTTGTTTTATAACAAAAGCATTACGCTCTTATTACAAGAGAATGAACAAGCTTTAAAAGTCCGAAAAACCGAAGTCTATCACCTCTAATTGATAAAGCCAAAGAGCTGCGAGAAGGAGAAGGCTCGGAATAAAGAAAATGGGACGGCGCATCGATTTATCGAAAAGTAAATAGAGCTGCCATGTGTAACGCTTTTGAAAAAGCACATCAAGCAATAGAACCAAAAGGGCGATGATAGCCCCCGTCAAAAGTAAATACGAAAGGGGATTGATACGCAACGCATCGAGGAACGAACCGTTCTGAATCGCTATCAATGCACGCGTAGAACCGCACGCAGGGCAAGGGATGCCAAAGATTAAACGAAAGGGGCAGATTACGAAGGTATAACCTGCTTCCGTTAGTTCGAGAAGCGTTAGCCCTGCTGTTATCGTAGTGACGAGAAAGAAATACAGTCGTGATTTCGACATGCTCGTACTTTTACCAAATTCTTATGGCAAGAAGGTCAACAGTCTATCCATATTTTTCTTTTTCGTGTCGCGCATAATCAAGAACCAGTCCACGATCGTCCAAATTCCACAGCCACCACACGTCAACAGTTTACCTATACCCAAACCCGTGTCGCCAATAAAGAAGCGATCGATTCCCCAACTACCGATGAACAAACTCAGCACAAGGGCTACGATAGGGCTTTTAAACTGTACGCTCATTAACATTAAAAACTTAGATTCGTCTGCCGCAAGCAAACGTTCTTTTAACAGAGACATTGCCGCAGCAGGCAAATTGTCTGATTGCGCCATTAAGAAAGAATCTACTTTTGATGCGTCCATAATAATTATTGTTTATATTCGTAGTTATGATTTCGTTTGTAAAAGTAAGACTATTTTATCACATAAGCAACACTTTCAGAATAAAAAAAACGTGAATCGCTACTCTGCGTTCTTCAAAAAAAGAAATACAGTCGATGCTTTACAGTGCAAAAAAGGCGGTCATTAAACTTCCGCCCAATAGCGTAACGCCAAAAATAAAAAGGTAGAAAAGGAAAGATAACAAGAGTAAACCCGCTGCAAGACCCAGACCCAGCAAGGTCCAGAACTTCGCTTGATGAGCACGGTGTGCGGCGGCTTCAAAATTACCTGCATAATAAAGAGGTTCTACTTTCGAAGCATACACCATACCGATAATTCCCAAGGGTAAGCAACAAAGCACCGTTACGATGATCGATTCCACAAACCATGTTTTCGGAATTGGCGGCTGCGGTAAGGAGGTTGATGCACCTGCTTCTGTCGCCTTTGGCGTAGGAGCAGATGGCGGAATGTTCGTATAGAGTTCTTCTAGGTCTTCTACCTCTGTCAAGGGTACCCAATCTGTAAGTCCTACTCGCCACACAAGCGTATCCCGAGTGATCTCTTTCGATTTTAGTTCCTCTCGTGTAAAAGGGCCTTGTTTTTCGTTGTGAACGATAATGTAGTATTCCATTTTTAAATTGAGTTGGAGTGTTCCAAAAGTCTCCGTTATTTCACCTCTTCAAAATCCACATATTCGCCTTCGTCATCGCCAATCACTTTACCCGTGCTTTGCTTCGTAGAGGTGGAAGACGCTGTTTGTTGTGAACTATTCTTTGAGCGACGATCTGTGGACGCACGGTGTTGGCGGTTCGCTTTTGTTCCGTTAGAGGTTCTACCTAAGCCGAAAAAAGAAGCGAGAATCTTGCTTACAGCTCCAAGGAGAAAGAACACAAAGGTGAAAACGACGATGAGTAGGGTAAATAAGCAGCCTAATGATTTCATTTACTTAATTCTTTTATTGAGTTTATACTTATTGATTTTGCAATAAGTATGCCAAAACTTTCAATTTTCCCTTTTACGGGTCAAGGAGGATAAGAAAACATACCAAAGTATCACAATAGATAAACCCGTGATTCCCAAAAGTAAAAGCAACGCAATGCTTACGAGTAAAAAGAGGTAACGCACTTTGTTGTCTCCCCACGAAAAGTTCTTAAACTTTAGAGCGAACATCGGAATTTCTGCAATCAGTAGATAGCTCGACAAGAGGACAAGTGCAAAGACGAGGCAAATACTGTAGTGCCAAGAGCTTAACCATTGACCCGCTCCAAGAACGAACGCCCCCCAAAACAACGCATTGGCAGGAGTCGGCAGCCCGATAAAAGAGGTTGTTTGGCGCGTATCCAAATTGAATTTTGCTAAGCGCAACCCCGAGAAGGCTGCGATAAGGAAAGCGGTATAAGGTATCCATTTCGCTACGGGACAAGCCATTCCGCTTGTTAAGTTTCCCAATAAATAGAACACCATTGCCGCGGGAGCGAGTCCAAAGGTGATGTCATCGGCGAGCGAGTCCAATTCTTTTCCAATTGGCGAAGACACCTTTAGCAGTCGAGCCACAAAACCATCGAAGAAGTCAAACACGGCACCTATTATAATAAAGAGCATTGCCTCCTCTGTCTGTCCAGAAAAGGCAAGATTTGTAGCGATTCCTCCGCAAATAAGATTGCAGCAAGTCAGCGCGTTGGGGATATGTTTCTTTATACAGATCATTTCATTTTTGCTATAACCGTTTCGTTACCCGTTGTACACTGCCCCACTTTTACAAGAATCTCGGTATCTAAAGGCAAATAAAGATCTACGCGCGAACCAAATTTGATGAAACCCATGTGCTCATCAATGTAACAATCCTCATTTTCACGAGCATAAGTTACAATTCGTCGCGCCATCGCACCCGCTATTTGACGTACTAACACGTCTTGCTTATTGGGCGCTTCAATGATGACAGCAGAACGCTCATTTTCAGTGCTCGCCTTAGGCAACCACGCTTTATGAAAATTACCATTGTGATGTTCAACTTTCTTTACGAATCCATCTATCGGGAACCAATTGGCATGAACATTAAAGAGAGACATAAAGATAGACACCATGATGCGTTTCTCATGGAAGTATTCATTTTCGTATACTTCTTCTACCACCACCACGCGCCCATCGGCTGGTGCAACGACAACGCCTTCGGTTTCGCCTTTGAAAATGCGAATAGGACAGCGAAAAAAGTTTACAACCACAAGATAAACAAGGGTACTTACTGCTGCAAAACAGTAGAAAGGCACGTTGGTTTCGAACGCTTGAAAAAGGATCGCATTGACAATGATCAGCGATGCTAAACTTCCCAAAAGGGTATTAGTCCCTTCACGGTGTAATCGTATCTTTTTTATCTTTTTCAGTCTCCCCATTATTCTCTTTTGGTGCAATTTTGTATACTATTGAGGGCAAAGATAACTTAATTAAAAGAAAAGAGCAACATTCGAAGCCTTAAAAAGATGATTTTATCTGCTATTTCTTCCTTTCTGTACCTAAAAGTGGACTTTTTGAGCTTATTTGACCTCTGCGTAGAACAATTATGCATTTCTTAAATTCTCTTTTGTCAACGACTCTTTGCCTCACCTTTCTAGTTCAACAGCCTAAAAATAATAATTGTGCCAGAGTCAACCAGCAAGTGCAATTTTACGAAATGAAGTTGAAGAATTCAACTTTCGGGGACTTAAAGTTTAATTTTCCCCGAGGTCTATTATTAATTTTCTTCTGAATATTCATAATCTGTTTATCTGAGAAGTCCTTAAAATCGAGCCCTTCATTTAAACTGTGTCAACTAAAAAACAAAGGATGAATCCGAACGAGAGGCGCTCCCCCTCCTTCCCGTCCTTGCGAGCCGAAGGTGAAGAATCCAAAGCACAGCACGAAGCCACGAGGAGGAGCCGTATCCATCAAGGCAAGAAAGGTAAGATTGATGACACCGCTAGATTGCTTCGGGCAAAGCCCTCGCAAGGACGAGAAACAAAAAAACTGTCGCACAACCAAGCCAACAAAGCGCATCCCTTTCTTTTAGAATGCGCTTTGTGGTTTTTCGTCCAACGGCGACGCGTCCGTATATTGTAGAGCATAACGTGGCTACCATAGATGAGCGAATGATGAAATTCTAAACTTTTAGGAAGACAACTAAGGGGTGTTGTATTCCTAAAAGAACGTATTCTTCGAAAATGAAGCACAAGCAGCAGCCTCCTTTTCGTGTGTTCCTAAGCAGCAACAGGATGAAAACGAAATCGTTTTCATCCTGTTGCTGCTTAGGAACACAGAGGTATCGTTGTTATTTCAAGATACGAGCGGGCAATTTTTTGAGCATATCACGTGTCATGGCATCCAAACCATACTCTGGCATCCAATCCCATTCCTTGCGAGCGCAAGTGTCGTCCATACAGTCTGGCCAACTCCGCGCGATTTTCTCTTTCAACGGATCAATGTCGTACACCATTTCAAAATCTGGCTTGTATAGCTTGATGGACTTGTAAATGGTTTCGGGCGCAAAACTCATCGACGCGATATTGAACGCGTTGCGGTGAATCAAACGACTCGGATCCGCTTCCATCAATTTGATAGCCGCATTGAGCGTGTCGGGCATATAAATCATATCCATCAACACACCCTGAGGAATAGGACACGTAAACTTCTCACCCCGCACGGCATAATAGTAAATGTCTACGGCGTAGTCTGTTGTGCCACCTCCTGGAGGGGTTATATTCGAAATAACACCCGGAAAACGTACGGCACGCGTGTCAACACCATACTTTGTGAAATAATAGTCAGAAAGAAGCTCCGTGGTCACCTTGGTTACACCATACATCGTGCGTGGACGCTGAATGGTGTCTTGAGGGGTCAACAAACGAGGCGTTTCGGGACCGAAGGAACCGATAGAACTAGGCGTGAACACGGCACAACCATTCTCTCGCGCTACTTCGAGCACATTCCAAAGACCATCGATACCAATCTTCCAAGCCAACTTTGGTTTACCTTCTGCTACTACAGAAAGTAAAGCGGCCAGATTATAGATGGTATCAATCTGATACTTCTGAACGAGAGCTGCGATCACCTCCCCGTTCGTGACATCACATATTTCTGCTGGTCCACTCTCTGCTAACTCGCCTTTCGGCTCGCAGCCCACAATATATCCAGCAACAACGTGCTCTCCACCATAGCGAGCGCGCAACTCCATCGTGAGCTCCGAACCAATCTGTCCAGTAGCTCCAATCACCAAAATATTCTTCATTATCTTCTAAAATTGTATGTTTTGTTCTCTTGAACTGCAAAGTAACCACTTTTTTTTTATTTTTTCCTAGAAAAACAGCATTTAATTCCAATAAAATTACGTCCTTTGTACTATCGTAAAAAACGAAATATACTATGTACGGAAAAATGAAAGACTTTCTTCGCCAAACATTGACGGAGATTGAAGAAGCTGGACTTTACAAAAACGAACGTTTAATTGAAAGTCCTCAACAAGCTGCCATTCAGGTAGCCGGAAAAGAAGTGCTAAACTTTTGTGCCAACAACTATCTTGGTTTATCCAACAATCCTCGCCTTATTCAAGCGGCAAAGGATATGATGGACAAACGAGGCTATGGTATGTCGTCCGTTCGCTTTATTTGCGGAAGTGCCGATGTTCACAAAGAACTAGAGGATGCGATCTCCGACTTTTTTAAAACGGAAGATACCATTCTATATGCTGCTTGCTTTGATGCAAACGGTGGTGTGTTCGAACCGTTGCTAACTGCTGACGATGCCATTATCTCTGATGCACTCAATCACGCTTCGATTATTGATGGAGTTCGTCTTTGTAAAGCAAAGCGTTATCGCTATGCCAATGCCGATATGGCAGACCTCGAAGAACAACTCAAAGCTGCACAGGAACAACGCTTCCGTGTTGTCGTAACTGATGGTGTGTTCTCCATGGATGGCAACGTGGCTCCTCTGGATAAGATTTGCGACTTAGCTGAAAAATACGATGCCCTTGTAATGGTCGATGAAAGCCACTCTGCGGGCGTAGTAGGTGCTACTGGACATGGTGTAAGCGAATTCTTTAATACGTACGGCCGCGTGGACATCTACACTGGTACCTTGGGAAAAGCCTTTGGTGGTGCAATGGGTGGTTTTACCACAGGACGTAAAGAAATTATCGATATCTTGCGCCAGCGTAGTCGTCCGTACTTGTTCTCTAACTCTGTAGCGCCTGCCATTGTCGGTGCTGCCATCGAAACCTTCAAGATGTTTAAAGAAGGAAACGAAATTCATGCGAAACTAGCGCAAAACGTTGCTTACTTCCGCGACAAAATGATCGCTGCGGGCTTCGACATCAAACCTACACAAAGTGCCATCTGCGCGGTGATGCTCTACGATGCAAAACTATCGCAACAATACGCGGCACGTTTGCAGGAAGAAGGTATCTACGTTACTGGATTCTACTATCCCGTAGTACCCAAAGATCAAGCGCGCATTCGCGTACAAATATCTGCAGGACACGACAAGTGCCACTTGGATAAATGCATCGAAGCCTTTATCAAAGTGGGAAAAGAACTAGGTGTTCTGAAGTAACCCCTTTTCATTGTTTTTTTTGAATAATTGGAGAAGGAGGAGGCACACGAGGTGGTCTCCTCCTTTTTTTTAAATAAGAACCTCTTTCTTCGGAGGGAGGCCTCTTTTCTTACATAAATAGAACCAGATGAAAAAGATAGTTGTTTTTACAGGTGCAGGCGTGTCTGCCGATAGTGGCATCGCAACGTTTCGGGATGCCGATGGACTGTGGGCCTCTCACCGCATAGAAGAGGTTTGCACACCCCAAGCATTGGCAAGCAATCGCCCCAAAGTGATAGACTTTTACAACATGCGTCGTCGTGAATTGCTCGAAACAACGCCTAACGCAGGGCATAAAGCCCTTGTAGAACTTGAAAATGCAAAGCTTTATGAGGTGCAAGTGATTACGCAAAACATTGACGACTTGCACGAGCGCGCAGGTTCGCAGCATGTAACGCATTTACACGGTGAGCTCCGTAAACTACGAAGCAGTCGCAATGAAACGGCTACAGTGCCTATTGAGGGCTGGGAGCAAACTTTGGACGCGCGTCATCCCGATGGCTCTCTCCTTCGTCCTTTTGTTGTCTTCTTTGGCGAGAATGTGCCCCTGTTAGAAACCGCAATAGAGCGGGTTCGTGAGGCGGATATTTTGATCATTGTAGGCACCTCATTAGCTGTTTATCCAGCGGCCTCGTTGGTGCACTATGTTCGCACTGACGTTCCGATTTACATCATCGACCCCGCCACGCCCAACACCGCCAGCATCCGCAACCCAATCCGACATCTTAAAGCTCACTCTGCTATCGGTTTGCCCCAATTGGTCAAGGAACTTCTTGCCGACTCTTTCTAGTCCTTAAAACAGGTT
>JAVVVP010000041.1:0-20164 GCA_036652575.1 Bacteroidaceae bacterium | reverse complement strand
TCGCGACCCCGACCTTGGCAAGGTCGTGCTCTACCAACTGAGCTATTTCCGCAATACAAAGCGTTTCTCTTAACGCAGTGCAAAGGTAATTCATTTTTTATAATCTGCAAATATCAGAGCTCCTTTTTTTGATGTAAAAGTAACTTTTTGCTATCCTCTCCTGAAAAGAGACCGTTAACACATTCTATTACGATAGTCTTCGTAATCATAGGTTCGATAAATATTCACGTCTCCATTCTCATAAAGAATCGCTATACTTGGATGAGCTATGCCATTAAACATATTCGTTTTTACGGTCGTATAATGAATCATATCTTCGAATATCAAATGATCTCCTATTTCAAGGCTTTTCCCGAAATCCCAATAACCCATATAATCTCCGCTTAAACAACTACAGCCACCCAGACGATAAATAGTACTCTTGTCTTTTTTGTGTTTGTATTGATCTTCATCGATTGTTTTTGCCCCACGTACATTTGGCATATAAGGCATTTCTAAACAGTCTGGCATATGACACGTAAAACTAATGTTTAATAGGGCTGTCTTAATCTTGTTATTTTCTACGATATCTATAACTTCTGCTAGGAGTACTCCCGTTTGCCAAACAAAAGCAGAACCAGGTTCTAGTATGATACAAAGGTTTGGATATTTCTTTTTGAAACGTTGCAATATATATATAAGATGATTGACATCATAATCGGCACGTGTCATCAGGTGACCACCTCCTAAATTAAGCCATTTAAGCTGGCTTAACCACTTTCCAAACTTTTCATCTATGACATTTAGGGTTTTTTCTAATGCAAAAGAATCACTTTCGCAATGATTATGGCAATGAAACCCTTCTAGACCTATGGGTAGAACCTTTGGTATATCTTTAGCGAGTACTCCAAAACGGCTACCCGCAGCACATGGATTATAAAGTTCCGTTTCTATTTCGGATGTTTCTGGATTTATTCTAATACCACAAGATAGGGTGTCAGCTGTAGTTGCGAGCTTATTCCAAGCTTCGACACGTGGATAGAAACTTTCATATTGAGAAAAAGAATTGAACGACAGATGACTACTACAACGAAGAATCTCTTCAAAAGTAGATTTTTCATAAGCAGGTGAATAGGTATGCGTTTTACTACCAAACTCTTCAAAACCAAGTCGAGCTTCATAAGGTGAGCTTGCTGTGGTATGATGAATATATTCACGAAAGATAGGGAATGATTTCCATAGTGCAAAAGCTTTAAAAGCAAGAATTATTTCAACCCCAGTTTGTTCCATAATGCTTTGAATAAGCATTAAGTTTGCACGAAGTTTACTTTCTTCCATTACATAGCAAGGGGTTGGTATCCCTTCGAATGTCTTTTTATTTGATCGTATACTATTTGACATTATTATCTGCTTTTTCTGCATTGAACCTATTTCCTTTTTAAACGTTTTTTCTTAAACTCTATTCTTTCAAAAAGAGTAACGAGCGTAGTTCACTTTTTTTGTAAACCACACTCGCTATTTCTATTATTCTATGATAATGATGCTTGAAATCATTCTTTTTACATCACGCCATCAGCGCGAAGTTTCTGCTGCCATTTCCAAGCAGAAGAAAGAGATTCTTCAAGAGTGTGCTGTGCTTCCCATCCAAGTACTGTTTTTGCTTTATCTACATTACCCCATACTTTTTCAATATCTCCATTTCTACGAGCTACTATTTTATAAGGTAGTTTCACGCCAGTACATTTTTCGAATGTATTGATAAGTTGAAGTACTGATACGCCATTGCCTGTTCCAACATTGAAGGTATCTACTTTTTCTTTCATCTTACCATCTAAAATATGCTTCATGGAACAAACGTGAGCCTTTGCGAGGTCTACCACATAGATAAAGTCGCGAATGCAAGATCCATCTACGGTGTCGTAATCATTTCCGAATACGGAAAGTTCCTTACGTATGCCGAGCGCAGTTTGTGTTAGATAAGGTATTAAGTTTGCAGGAACGCCATTTGGTAGCTCTCCAATAATTGCGCTAGGATGAGCACCGATTGGATTGAAATAACGAAGAAGGATAGCTTGGATATCGGCTCCACTTTTTACGTAATCATGAATGATTTCTTCATTTATTTGTTTCGTATTACCATAAGGGCTTTCGGCTGTTTTAATAGGTGCCTTTTCCGTTACAGGTAAATTTTCTGGATCTGGTTGACCATAAACTGTACAAGAAGAAGAAAAGATAATTCCTTTTACAATGTACTTCGGCATCAGCTCTAATATGTTTACTAATGACATAATATTATTACGATAGTACATCAATGGCTTTTCTACAGATTCTCCAACCGCTTTACTTGCAGCAAAATGGATAATACCCTTTATATTACTGTATTTTTTAAAAACACCCTCTAGTGCTACACAATCTAAACAATCCACTTTTTCGAACGCAGGACGAATGCCCGAAATTTTTTCAATTCCATCTACTACATCGGCATTTGAATTTGATAGGTTGTCGATAATTACTACATCATAGCCTGCAGCTTGTAATTCTACGGTTGTATGTGAACCGATAAAACCAGTTCCTCCCGTAACTAAAATAGTTTGTTTCATAACTTATGTCTTACGTTATTCTTTGAGGTAGCAAAAGTAGCAATAAAAAATAATAAAACCACAAAATCATAGAGGGTTTTTTCTTTTCTAGCTATTAATTTACTCCGAAAAGAGTCTTTAGTCCATTATCCACTCCACTGAAGCCCATAAATGCCATTGCCAAAAGTCCAGCCGTCACCAGTGCAATGCTAACACCTTGCATCGATTTAGGTAAGGAAACACGATTCAGTTGTTCTCTTAAACCTGCAAAAAGAATGAGTGCTAAGCCAAATCCTAGAGCGGTAGAAAAAGCATACAGAACCCCCGTCAATAAGTCAAAATCCTTTTGTATAACAAGGATAGCAACACCTAGCACGGCACAGTTTGTTGTAATAAGAGGCAAATAGACGCCAAGTGATTGATAAAGTGTAGGTGATACTTTTTTAAGTATTATTTCAACCATTTGAACGAGAGCCGCTATCACGAGTATGAAAACGATTGTTTGCAAATACTGGAGATCAAAAGGTTCAAGTAATCCCTTTTGTACAACAAAAGTGACAATGGTCGCAAGGGTTAAAACAAATGCTACAGCACCAGACATACCGATTGCGGTATCTATTTTCTTTGAAACACCAAGGAATGGACAGATGCCTAGTATTTGAGAAAGTACTATATTATTTACAAATATAGCAGAGATAAAGATGAGAAGAAATGTCATTTTCTTATATTATTAATTAGGTTTGATGAGTTATTAGGCTTCCTTTTTGATTTTATTAAAGAGGGCTATCATATACCCCAACATAATAAAGGCACCAGGTGCCATCACAAAGATGAGCATTCCATAGTCCTCTGGATAAATTGTAACGTTGAATATTTTACCACTTCCTAAGAATTCACGAAGACTACCTAGTAAAGTTAAAGCAATCGTAAATCCAAAACCTGACCCAACACCATCTAAACAAGAGTCGAGTACGCCATTTTTACTTGCAAAAGCTTCGGCACGTCCAAGTATGATACAATTCACAACGATAAGAGGTATAAAGATGCCAAGAGTTGCATAAAGTGCTGGAACATAAGCTTGCATAACCATTTGCAATACGGTCACAAACGATGCAATGACAACAATAAATGCAGGAATACGCACCGCATCAGGTATAAGATTCTTTAATGAAGAAATCACGACATTCGAACAGATCAGTACAAACATTGTAGCGAATCCCATACTCATTCCGTTCAAAGCACTTGTGGTCGTGCCTAGCGTAGGACACATACCAAGGAGTAACACAAAGGACGGATTCTCCTTTATAATACCATTTAATAAAATGTTTATCTTGCTCATTTGTTTTTCTATTTTTGTGAACACTTTTGCGATGCACCAGAATTAGTATCTGTTTTCTTCTCTCTCGTTTTTTGATACGCATTTTGAATCGCTTTCAGAAAAGCTCTGCTGGTAATGGTTGAAGCTGTAATGGCATCAATATCTCCACCATCCTTCGTAACCGTAAAGTTGACCTGATCCATATTCAGTCCTATTACATTTCCTTTCTTACTACGAAACCATTCTTCTGCCTTTAATCCGAGTCCAGGTGTTTCTGTCGTATTTAGCACCGTATAGCCCTTAATACTCCCCGCCTGATTAAAACCGACAAGTACTGTTAACGGACCTGCAAAAGCATTTTCAGTAGATGCTACAGCCTTGCCTAAAGACTGATGTTGGGCATTTTCAGTAGTGTAAACGATGAAATGAATTTTCTTAGAATCTTTTTCATCATATAGCGTATCTATCTTTGTCACAATACAATTTGCATCTTGCATTACATTCTTAATACCCGTTTGTAACGTTTCTTGTTGTAGTGTACTAATTTTACTCATTGTAATCTTATTGACAACAGCAAGTAAAGTAGCAGCTACAAGTGTAATAATGGTGAGCGAAAGCACCATATTCGTTATATCCGATTTTAGTTTTTTCATCTTTTAGCCTCCTCTACAAATCTACGTGATCTACAACTAAGGTTTATCAGTGGGGTAAAGGCATTCATGATAAGAATCGCAAACGACATACCTTCTGGATAAGCTCCAAAATCACGAATGATCACAGTTAATACACCTATTGCCACTCCATAAATAAGTTGTCCCTTCTTTGTCATTGGAGATGTCACATAGTCCGTTGCCATATAGCATGCTCCAAGAATTAGTCCACCCGTAAGCAATACTTTGTCGGGGGTTGCAAACACGGGGTTACTAAGGTGCATCAAACCAGATAGTACCGCTACGGTAACAAGTATTGAAAGGGGAATATGCCACGTAATAATTTTACGTACAAGCAGATAAGCAAACCCTAAGAGTAAAGCGGCTGAGGTGACTTCACCTAAACTTCCTCCAGTTTTACTAAACAACATTTCAAAGCTACTTGGCAGTTGATCAAGAATTGAAGCATCCCCTGCTTTTATAGCCCATTTCATAAGCGATAAAGGCGTTGCTCCTGTTTGGGCATCCGTATAATTCATTATCTGCCCAGGAATTGGCCAACTTGTCATGGCACTAGGGAAAGAAATAAGGAGAAAGACGCGCCCTACCAAAGCAGGATTAAACGGATTACAACCTAAGCCGCCAAACGTCATTTTACCGATTCCGATTGCAACGAGAGCTCCTAATACGACCATCCAAAGCGGGAGATTCGAAGGGAGATTGAAGGCTAACAAAAGTCCCGTTAATAGAGCGGAACCATCTGTTATGGAAGGTAAGCGATGAAACATAAATTTTGTGATTACCCATTCAAAGAATAGACAGCTCACAACGGCTGTTATGGTTACAACAGCTGCACCTAATCCAAACAGATAAAATGAGGCAAGAAGTGCTGGTATAAGAGCGATGACAACACCATACATATTTCGCTCTATGCTATCACCGCCATGTATATGAGGCGATAACGATATTATAAATTTGTTCATTGTGTTTTTGTTTTATTGTTTTTTGCGCTCACGAATAATCATTGCGACCTTATTCTTACCCACTCGCACTAAATCTAATAAGGGACGAAAAGAGGGGCACGTAAATTGGCAACAACCGCACTCTAAACACGAGCTGATACCGTTCTTTTCCAACACATCCCATTCCTGCAAATTGCTACTCGTCGCTAAAAGATAGGGCTCAAGTCCCATCGGGCATACATCGACACATTTTCCACAACGAATACACGTACGTGCCATGGTTCTATTTGCATCGCTACCACTCATGATGACTACACCCGAAGTTCCTTTACATACAGGTGTGTCTACAGACGCTAATGCTCTGCCCATCATGGGACCTCCACTGATAATCTTACTTGCATCGTCAGGCAAATCACCACATTCTTTGATTACATCACCAAGTGGCGTTCCGAGACGCACGAATAGATTTTTGGGTGAAGCAAGACTTTTTCCTGTAATGGTGACAACACGCTCGATGAGGGGTTTGTGTTTCATCACCGCTTCGTATACGGCGAAAGCTGTCCCTACATTTTGAACGATAACACCCACATGAATAGGAATCGCAGGAGGTGCAGGAACTTTTCTTCCCGTAAGAGCTTCAATGAGTTGTTTTTCTCCACCTTGTGGATATTTCATCTTGAGAGGGACGACTTTTATACCTGTAAACTTTGCAGCTTCGGCCTGCATCATTTTAATGGCATCAGGCTTATTTCTTTCTATGCCTACAATCGCATGCTCTACAGACACGGAACGCATAAGTAAATGAATGCCTTCCATCACTTCAGCGGTTCGTTCCACCATTAAACGGTGATCCGCGGTGAGATAAGGTTCGCACTCCACACCGTTTATAACGAGAACATCAGCTTTGTAACCTTTGGGAACTGTAAGTTTTACATGTGTTGGAAAACAAGCTCCACCAAGCCCTACTATACCTGATTTTAAAATACGATCCGTTATTTCCTTACCTTGAAGATGTGTGCTCGAATGTAATTGTGGACTACGATCGATGAAGTCTAGCCATTCATCACCCTCTACCTTTATATAGATGGCTTGGACTCGTTTGCCTGTGGCATCTATGGCAAAGTCTATTTTTGAAACGGTCCCCGATACCGACGAATGTATAGGTACACTCACAAAGCCTGAGGCTTCTGCAATGAGACTTCCAACCTTCACTTCATCTCCTTTTTTTACCACGGGGGTGGCTGGCGCGCCAATGTGCTGGTTCATCAAAAAAATAGCTGTTTGCGGCAAATTTGCAGTTTGTATTTGCTCTTTAGCTGTTAGTTTACTATCAAAGGGATGAACACCGCCTAATGTAAATGTTTTCATTCTTTATGTTCTTCTGCTACATTACTTATTTTTCGCAAAGGAAAACCCGATGCGATTATGGCATTGCGCGAACAAGCCTCAACACATAAACGACAGAGCTTACATTTTGTGGCATCAATGGATGCAAGATGATTCTCTATGGTTATCGCACTGTATTTGCATGCTGTTTGACAAAGTCCGCAACCAATACATGAGACCTTACAAGCCTTAACAACCGCTGCACCACGTTGCTTGTTTGCACAAGCAACACTTATATAACGATCCTTATGCCCGACAGGACGAATTTCAATGATGTCACGAGGACAAACTGTTGCACAAGCTCCACAAGCTCCGCACTTCGAAGCATCAACCTCTGGTATCCCCGTCTCTTTATTCATTTTTAGGGCACCAAAAGAACACGCTTTTACGCAATCTCCGCAACCCAGACAACCATATTCGCAGAGCGAATCTCCCATAAAATGAAGATGATGCACGGCACACGAAGTATGCGATTCACAATGAGCTATGCGCGGTCTGTTTTCACATGTCCCATTACAATGAATCACCGCAATCTGCTTTGCAACTTCGTCAACTTTAATGCCCAGTATAGAGCCAACAGTCGCCATCACGTCACGACCACCTACAGGGCAATTGCAATGCTCTATTTTCCCCTTCTCATCGGCTTCCTTTATACAAGCCGCAGCAAGAGCAGAGCAACCTGGATACCCACAACCGCCACAATTAGCTCCTGGCAGAGCATTTATCACTTGCGGCAAACGTACATCTTCTGCCACAGCAAACTTGCGTGATACGAAATAGAGCACGATTGCAGAAAACAGTGCAATAGCCCCTAGGACACAAGCTGATACTAAAATAGAATACATGGTTTCGTTTTATTTTTCTTGTAATATAAACTTTATTTTTTGTGTGATTTTATGTCGCTGTGTGTAGAGTATGAAATAATACAGACTCAACGTTCCTAATGAAAGAATAGCAGAAAACATCTGACTAAAGCTATTTAAAAGGAGCAAAACGACTAGCGTGCTTATTAACACGATGAGTGGTAATACATAACATAAAAGTATGGCATAATAATAATCCTGCTTATAACCAATAACTGCTACTTCACAGCCAAGAATGTAACGCTCAGGATAAAGGGAGTAAACTTGTACGACAACCTCCTTACGTCCCGCACTAGAACAATGCGAACCCACCTTGCAATCACGACAAGAAGCATCTGTTACAATGCTTACCATCAAATGATTATCATTGATTTGCTTTACAATACCTTTATGTATTATTTCGATGTGCATCTTTCTCTTAATCCAATTTCAGTACTGCAAGAAAGGCTTTTTGTGGCACTTGTACATTTCCAATTTCCTTCATCCTTTTTTTGCCCTTCTTTTGCTTTTCTAGAAGTTTGCGTTTACGACTTATATCACCTCCGTAACATTTTGCTGTCACGTCTTTACGCAACTGCTTTACTGTTTCGCGAGCTATAATTTTAGCACCTACGGCAGCTTGTATGGCAATATCAAATTGCTGACGAGGAAGGAGCTCTTTTAATTTTTCACATATTCTACGTCCAAAAACCAACGCATTATCGATGTGTGTCAAGCAACTAAGAGCATCCACTGGTTCTCCATTGAGCAAAATATCCATTTTAACTAATTTAGAAGGGCGATATCCTGTTTGATGATAATCAAAAGAAGCATAACCTTTAGAAATGCTTTTCAATTTATCATAGAAATCAATAACGATCTCTCCTAAAGGCATATCATAGTGTAATTCTACTCTTTTACCTCCAACATATTCTTGCTTGACAAGTTCACCACGTTTACCTAGGCACAAGCTCATAATAGAACCGATATAATCAGAGGTCGTAATAATACTAGCTCGGATATAAGGTTCTTCTATATGATCAATAGCCGTTTGGTCGGGCATACCTGCTGGATTATGCACTTCCTTAACGTCTAAATGTTTGTCATACACCAAATACGAAACGTTGGGAACGGTTGTAATCACATTCATATTGAACTCTCTATCCAATCGTTCCTGAACAATTTCCATGTGCAGCAAGCCTAAAAAGCCACAGCGAAAACCAAAGCCTAACGCGACTGAAGACTCTGGGCTAAAAGTTAACGAGGCATCGTTTAGTTGCAACTTTTCAAGCGAAGCACGCAAATTTTCAAATTCCTCTGTTTCGATGGGGTACACACCTGCAAAAACCATTGGTTTTACTTCTTCAAAACCTTCTATTGCATTTTCACAACGACGAGACACGTGCGTAATCGTATCGCCTACTTTTACTTCGGTAGCTGTTTTTATACCACTTACAATGTAACCTACATCGCCACAATGAAGCTCTTTACGTGGTGAAAGGGTCATTTTGAGTACACCTATTTCATCTGCTCCATATTCTTTCTTTGTATTGATAAACACAACCTCATCACCGCTCTTTATAGAACCATTCAAAACCTTAAAATAGGCAATGATACCACGAAAAGAATTGAATACAGAATCAAAGATGAGAGCTTGTAAAGGAGCATTTTCATCGCCGTTAGGAGCAGGAACTCGCTTTATCACCGCCTGTAATATATCGTCTATACCTTCCCCCGTTCGTCCGCTAGCACGTATAATTTCTTCGCGCTTACAGCCTAGTAATTCTATGATTTCATCTTCCACCTCTTCGGGCATGGCATTCGCCATATCACATTTGTTGATAACAGGTATAATCTCTAAATCATTCTCTATTGCCATATAAAGATTTGAGATGGTTTGAGCCTGTACACCCTGCGTAGCATCTACCACGAGCAAAGCTCCCTCGCACGCAGCAATCGAGCGACTTACTTCATAAGAAAAGTCTACGTGCCCTGGAGTATCAATAAGATTTAGCTTATAGTCTACCCCATCCTGCCTGTAATCCATTTGAATCGCATGACTTTTAATCGTAATGCCACGCTCTTTTTCAAGATCCATATCATCGAGCATTTGCCCTCCAGTTACGAGCACTGTATGCGTGCGCTCTAATAGCCTATCCGCAAGAGTTGATTTACCATGATCAATATGTGCGATGATACAGAAGTTGCGTATTTTGTCCATATATTTTTATATTGAGAAGAAAGTAAAGCATCCAAAGGCAATTACAGCCTTTTGTTGTCCATCTTCCTTTTCTTGTATTCTTCCTATTTTGTTTTATCTCTTAATGAGGTCTTCTTCCTAAAATTTTTCCGCTTCCTGAAAACTTAATGCCTCTTCATCTTTAGGGGATAACAGCATCTCCGATTTATCGAGGGGCCAATCAATACCGATTGTTTCATCGTCAAAGCGAATGGAAGCCTCACTTCGTGGACAATAAATATTGTCTACTTTGTACGTAAATACAGCTTTTTCGCTCAGCACTAAAAATCCATGAGCAAAGCCTCTAGGAATAAAAAATTGACGTTTGTTCTCTGCACTTAATTCTACGGCAACATATTTTCCAAAAGTAGAGGAAGTTTGTCGAAGGTCTACCGCAACATCTATCACCTTGCCTTGCAACACTCTTACTAGTTTTGCTTGTGAATACTCACCACGCTGATAATGTAACCCTCTTAACACACCTCTCGTTGATTTACTTTCATTATCTTGTACAAAGTGGATGGACCCTATATGCTCCTCAAAGCTTTGCTCATTGTAACATTCAAAGAAATAGCCCCGTTTGTCTTCAAACACTTTTGGTTCGAGTATGTATACTCCTTTTATATCCGTTTTAATATATTCCATAGCCTTTATTTAATTCGATGCAAAGTTAATAAGAATCACGAAATAAAACTTCATTTTTTACCTATTTATATTATAAAACACCTCAACAACAAATCGTGAAGACTACTTTTTCGCTTTGGAAAATAAAGACGGACTCTAAAATTACGAAAAAGGGGCATTCGTGACACTCCCTTATCCTATTGCAAAAAATCAATCGCGCTCGAATTAAAAATGCAGCGCGCTCGAGTTTTAATTCAATCGCGCTGCATTTTTTTTCAGGACAAGACACGCACAAAAAAGTCAAACGTTTTCTCCCAACAAGTCGGGGCGTAAACGCTTTGTTCGCTCTAAGGATTGTGCTAATTCCCATTCTTTTATTTTTGCATCATGCCCACTCAATAAGATGTCTGGTACTTTCCATCCCTTATATTCTGCTGGACGAGTGTAAACAGGAGCTGCAAGAAGATGGTCTTGGAAGGAATCCGACAAGGCACTTTGCTCATCGCCAATAACACCAGGAATAATACGTACAATGGCATCTGCCATAACCGCCGCAGCTAGCTCCCCCCCCGTAAGTACATAGTCACCGATACTGACCTCTTTTGTTATTAAATGCTCGCGTATGCGATAATCAATTCCTTTATAATGACCACAAAGTAGAATGATGTTTTTTGTCATCGATAGTGCATTCGCCATCGGTTGATCAAATTGTTCGCCATCAGGAGTCGTAAAAATAATCTCATCATAGTGTCGCTCTTCCATTAGTTTGCGAATGCAATCATCAATCGGTTGACATTGCATCACCATTCCCGCAAATCCACCAAAAGGATAATCATCTACACGCTTGTGCTTATCGGTTGTATAATCACGTAGATTATGAAGATGTACTTCTACAAGCTCTTTTTTTTGTGCTCGTCCTAAAATGGATTTATTCATAAATCCTTCGAGCAATTCAGGCAATACAGTTATAATATCTATTCTCATTTTCTTTATTTTGATGCGAAGGTACGACATTTTGATAGTTTTTCCTTACTTTTGTAGTGAAAAGCATTTATATGGAAAGCAAAGAAAGAATTTTATATTTACGCGAAACACTTCATCGCCACAATTATTTGTACTACGTGAAGAACGCACCCGAGATTTCAGACCGTGATTTTGATCTTCTGATGGAAGAGTTGATTCGTCTTGAAGATACTCATCCCGAAATGGTAGATCCTAATTCTCCAACAAAACGTGTGGGAAGCGACTTAAATAAGGATTTCGTGCAAGTGAAACATCAGTATCCCATGTTATCTTTAGGAAATACCTATAATATAGGTGAAGTAGAAGCTTTTTACGAACGTGTGAAGAACGGACTCGGCGGAGAAGCTTTCGAGGTTTGCTGTGAATTGAAATTTGATGGACTTTCGATTTCACTTATCTACGAAAACGGTCGTCTCGTTAGAGCCGTTACTCGCGGAAACGGAATAGAAGGTGACGACGTTACCGACAACGTAAAAACGATTCGTTGCATTCCCTTACAATTATATGGACATCATTATCCGAGTCAATTTGAAATTCGTGGTGAGATTTTAATGCCTTGGAGTAGTTTTGAAACCTTAAATAAAGAACGGGAAGCACGCGAAGAACAACTTTTTGCCAACCCTCGTAATGCGGCATCAGGAACACTAAAAAGTAAAAATTCAGCCGTTGTAGCAAATCGCAAACTGGATGCGTATCTTTATTATTTACGAAGCGAAAACACGCCATGCGAGGGACACTATGAAAATATGAAACAAGCCGAACAATGGGGATTCAAAATTTCAGAGGCCATGCGATGTGTACATTCCTTAAACGAGATAGAAGATTTTATAACCTATTGGGATAAAGAACGTAAGAATTTACCTGTTGCAACCGATGGCATTGTGTTGAAAGTAAATTCTTTACGCCAACAAAAGGAACTTGGAAACACGGCGAAGAGTCCACGATGGGCTATTGCTTATAAATTCAAAGCAGAACGAGGGCGTACGCGCTTAAATGAGGTAACTTATCAAGTAGGGAGAACTGGTGCGATAACGCCAGTAGCCAATATGGAAGCGGTGCAATTAGCGGGAACAGTGGTTCGTCGTGCCTCGCTTCATAACGAAGATAGTATGCACCTACTCGACTTACGTCTTGGCGATTACGTATACGTAGAAAAAGCAGGAGAAATTATACCTCAAATTGTGGGTGTAGACACAGAAGCCCGCACCAACGGAATAGGTGATCCGATCAACTTTATAACGGTTTGTCCTGAATGTGGTGCTCCGCTTGTACGCTACGAGGGAGAAGCTGCTTATTATTGCACCAATGATACGGCTTGTCCACCTCAACTTAAGGGAAAAATTGAGCATTACATAAGTAAAGATGCGATGAATATCGAATCGCTCGGGCCAGAAACAGTAGACGATTATTACAAGAAAGGACTTATAAAGAATATAGCAGACCTTTATGCCCTAAAAGTAAGCGATATTTGTGGAGAAGACGGGACGAAAGAAAAATCAGCGATAAAAATCATAGAGGGCATACGTAGAAGCTGCGAAGTATCCTTCGAAAGAACACTCTATGCACTGGGTATTCGCTTTATCGGAAAGGTTGTGGCAAAACTTCTCGCTCGACATTTTGGAACGATAGATGCACTTATGTCCGCTTCGCTCGATGAGTTATTACAAATAGAGGGTGTTGGTATCGTTATTGCACAAAGTGTGCGAAGTTATTTTGCCAACGAACGCCACCAAGAACTTATTCATAAACTACGTATCGCAGGTGTAAAGTTTTCTATCGACGAAAAGGAACGAAGGGAGCGTTCCAATAAGTTGGCAGGGATGAGCATTGTCATTAGTGGCGTTTTTCAGAAACACAGTCGGGAAGAATACAAAATGCTAATAGAACAACATGGTGGAAAAAACGTGAGTGGTTTATCGGCAAAGACCACCTTTCTATTAGCTGGCGAGAATATGGGACCTGCAAAACTAGAAAAAGCCACAAAGTTGGGAATAACCATTCAGAATGAAGATGATTTCCTATCCTTAATAGAATAACAGAACAAAAAGAAGAAATGCTGTTTGCTGTACAAAAAATAATTTGTACTTTTGCGCAGATTAAATGTAAAAAAGGACTCAACGATGGAAAATGTATTTAGAGGTTTAGGTATTGCACTCATAACTCCTTTTCTTCCAAACGGAGATGTAGACTACTCTAGTCTAGGCGAATTAGTAGAATATCAGATAGACGGAGGAATCGACTTTCTCTGTGTACTCGGTACAACGGCTGAAACCCCTTGCCTTAGCAAGGAGGAAAAAGAGGCTGTAAAAAAGTTTGTTATTAAAAAAGTAGCCAAGCGTGTACCGATTCTCTTAGGCTGTGGCGGCAACAATACAGCAGAACTCGTCAAGCAACTAAAAGAAGATGATCTTACAGATGTAGACGGTATTTTATCTGTCTGCCCTTACTATAACAAACCTTCGCAAGAGGGATTATATCAACATTTTAAAGCAGTAGCCGAAGCAACAACGCTGCCTGTTATGCTCTATAATGTTCCAGGACGTACTGGAATCAATTTATCTGCTACCACCACGGTACGCCTTGCCAACGATTGCGAGAATATCGTGGCAATCAAGGAAGCTTCGGGTAACATCTCACAGATTGAGGATATTTTAAAGAAAAAACCAAACAACTTCGATGTGTTAAGTGGAGATGATTCCATTACGTATGAAATTATGACGATGGGAGGAGTTGGTGTCATCTCCGTAATAGGAAATGCCTACCCTACCGAATTTGGAAAAATGGTGAAATCTATACTTTCTGGGAACTTCAATACAGCACTTCCTCTTCATCGGAATTTCAACGAAATGTTTAAACTTCTTTCTGTTGATGGGAATCCTGCTGGCATCAAGTCTCTCCTTGCTGCTATGGGGAAAATAGAAAACAAGGTACGCCTGCCCCTTGTTCCTGCAAGAAAAGAAACGCAAGAAAAGATCAAAGCGATTTTAGCTTAAAAGCATCTATATTTAGAACAAACAAAACCGTCTCTAACGAATTGTTTAGAGACGGTTTTGTTTGTTCTAAAAGTGTCCTTATTTCGCAGAAAAGCCTTTTGCCAATCCCCCTTCGCTTGTTTCACGATAGAGTGAAGGCAAATCGTGCCCTGTTTGTTTCATCACTTCCACGACCCGATCATAAGAGATGCGATGAGCTCCATCCGTAAATGTTGCATAGATGTTTGCATCCAATGCACGTGCCGCAGCATGCGCATTGCGTTCTATACACGGAATTTGTACTAGTCCGCATATAGGATCGCAAGTCATACCCAGATGATGTTCTAATCCCATTTCAGCAGCATATTCTGTTTGAGCAGGACTTCCCCCAAAAAGATAGTTAGCCGCAGCTGCCGCCATGGCACAAGCCACGCCAACCTCTGCTTGGCACCCTGCTTCTGCGCCAGAAATAGAAGCATTTGTTTTTGCTATATTACCCACAAGTCCAGCTGTAGCTAAAGCACGATATATACGCACATCACTAAAGTTTCTACTTTTTTGTAAATGATAAAGCACGGCGGGTACAACGCCACACGATCCACAAGTAGGCGCTGTCACAATTTCACCTCCCGATGCATTCTCTTCACTGACGGCAAGAGAGTAAGCAAAAACGAGTCCGCGTGTTTTAAGGTTTGCACTAAACCCTGTAGCCTTAATATAATAGATGGGTGCTTTGCGTTGCAAATGAAGGGGACCAGGAAGCATCCCTTCGTGTTCTAGTCCTCTTTCTACCGCTTCACGCATTTTCTTCCACACCTCTTCGAAATAGTCCCAAATATCGCTATCTTCACAGTTTTGTACATATTCCCAATAACTTTTTCCTGTATCTGCGCACCATTTCTGAATGTCTGCCATGTGACTCATCTCATAAATGTCCGCACTTTGATTTTCATCTCCCCTCTCTTCCTTTAAGGCACCTCCGCCAACACTATACACCGTCCAATCTCCTGTTATGTCACCACTGAGATTGATCGACTGAAAGTTCATGCCATTCGGATGGAACGGCAAAAACACATCTGGTTGCCAATCAATAGAGGTACATTCTTTGCCAAGTATTTCGTATATAGCAACATCCGTAAGATGCCCCTTTCCCGTAGCAGCAAGGCTTCCATAAAGCGTAACGTTAAACCGAACAGCCTCTGGATGCTCTGTTTGAAACCGTTGTGCAGCAAGGCGTGGCCCCATAGTGTGACTACTTGATGGACCGTGACCAATGCGGTATAATTCTTTTAATGTCTTCATTTATTATCTATATTGTTGTTTCTGGCGATTCGTTTATTCTAACTCTGAAAGTTCAAGCCATCGCATCGATTTTTCATCTAGTTCCTCTTGTAATAAAGGCAAGCGTCTACTCTTCTCCGTAAGTAAACTTACGGAGAGCGTGCCACAACAAAAAGCCTCTTCTATTTCTTTTTTCTCCTGCTCAAGCGTTGCGATGTCCTGTTCTAAACTTTCCATTTCTTGTCGTTCTTTAAACGAAAGTTTTCGCTTATCGTTCTGCCTCACACGTTGTGTTTTACTTTCTTCGTCCTCTGCGGCTTGTTGCTGATTCAACTTGATTACTCCTTTCTCCTCCTTTATCTTTTTCTGTTCAAGCCATTCTCTGTATTGAGAATAGTTACCAGGAAAATCCTTTATTTTCCCCTCCCCTTCAAACACGAGCAAGTGATCCACTACTTTATCCATAAAATAACGGTCATGACTTACCACGATAACACACCCCTGAAAATCTTTCAGATACTCTTCAAGAACTTGTAACGTGACAATATCCAAGTCGTTCGTCGGCTCATCGAGTACTAAAAAATTAGGATTCCGCATCAAAACCGTGCATAAATACAACCGTCTTTGTTCTCCTCCGCTTAGTTTGTACACATAGTTATATTGCGTTTCTGGCTCAAAAAGAAAGTATTGCAGAAACTGGCTAGCGGTTAGCTTTTTACCTCCTCCAAGATCTATTGTCTCCGCAATATCCCGAATCACGTCTATCACTTTTTTCTCTTTATCGAACACGAGTCCTTGCTGAGAATAGTAGCCAAAACGCACCGTTTCACCTACCACAATTCGTCCACTGTCGGGCTTTACTTCTCCCAACAGCATTTTAATAAAGGTTGTTTTACCAGAACCATTTGCGCCAACGATACCCATCTTCTCGTATCGGGAAAAAGTATAGAAGAATTCTTTTAATATGACTTTATTCTCTCCAAAACTTTTACTAATGTAATTCGCTTCAAATATTTTATTGCCTATATAGCTACTCTTTACGGTAAGCCGCGCTTCTTTTTCAGCTGTTTTTTGCTTGGCTACCTTCTCTATCTCGTAGAAAGCATCTTCTCGATAACGAGCTTTATGCCCTCGAGCACACGGCATTCGACGCATCCAATCAAGTTCTGTGCGATATAAATTATTAGCCCTAGCGATTTCGCTATTACGGGCTTCAACTCGCTCTTGTCTCTTTTCTAGATAATAACTATAACTACCTTTATAGGTATACATCGTTTGATGATCCAATTCAAGCACTACGGAGCAAACTCGATCAAGGAAATAACGATCATGGGTAACCATCAATAAACTCATGGTTGTACGCTGAAGGTAACGTTCTAGCCATTCGATCATCTGAAGATCCAGGTGATTGGTAGGCTCATCAAGTATAAGCAAATCGGGCTCTGTTAGTAAAATATTTGCCAACGCCACTCGCTTTAATTGACCGCCCGACAAGTGTTCGATGTGTTGATCAAAATCGTGTATTTGAAGCTGTGTAAGAATCTGCTTTGCACGAAGTTCATAATCCCAAGCACTCGTATGTTCCATACGTTCAAGCAAGATGTCAAGTCCTGGATTTCCTGGCGTATTCATACAATGTTCGTATTCGCGAATTAAATCAGTAAGTTGATTACCTTGCCAAAAGCAGGCTTCTAGAACGCTTAACTGCGGAGGATACGAGGGCGATTGCTCTAAATAACCTACACGGAGATCACGGCGGTACACCACGACACCACTTTCGTAACTTTCTTTACCACTAAGTATATTTAACAAGGTACTTTTACCTGTACCATTTTTTGCAATAAGCCCAACACGCTGACCTTCTATGATACTAAACGATATATTATCAAACAAAATTAAGTCACCAATGCGCTTCGATAGCCCTTGTACGTCGAGAAATGTATTAACTGCTGTCATATGAGAGGCGAAATTAAGAAAAAAAACTCTTATGGCATCAAAAAAAGCACCTTAAAGAAGCGCAATCAGAATAATATTATTACTTTTGCAGTGTAAAAGCCTATCAGGCTACAGAAACACCATTATATTTTAGTAATAACAACTAATCGTTCCCCACTACTCCTCGTAGCATTTACGGGACGAACCTTTTACACATATATTTATATGCCTATTTATAACAAAGAAGAATTGCTTGGCAAAGAGGAGACTGAAATCATTTCCATTGCAAAAGAATTGGGTATAAAAGTCAAAAGTTCTACAGAAAAAGAAGAATTGATTTACCAAGTTTTAGACGAACAAGCAATTCAAAATGCAAATCAAAAAGACGTTGTCCAACGCAGGCGTGCACGTATTTCTAAGAAAGATGTAGATCGTGTTTACACCGCTTCGCAAAGTAAAACGGCAAAAGTAGAGCCCAAGAAAAAAGCGGTCAGCGATAGTTCAGCTACGGCAGACGAGCCCCTTGTAAAAACGCCAGAAAAGGATTTATTTGGAACAACGGATACCAAAGAAGATACGAAAGCAGTAAAAAAGCGAGGACGTAAACCGAAAGTCGAAAAAGAGCCCATTGCCACCACCGAAATGGTAGAACAACCAGAAAGTAGTAGTGAGAATATCGAAAAGCCAAACGAGCCAATTGCAGAAACAAACGTCGAAACCAAAGCAAATGAAGTTCCTGTAAAAAAAGACTTGCTATCGGCGGATTCCGAAGCCATAGAACCCGTAAGAAAACCGATAGAACCTATTCTTGAAACAAACTATGAAACGGACTTCATCCCAATTGAAGACATTCCTATCATTCAGATCAACAACGATAATTCAGAATTAGGTTTAATTTTAGAAGAACAGGATGTCCTTGCAGAACCTAAAAAGATACGCATTGGTCGTGCTATTTCTCCCTCAGTAAGCAATAGAAAAGAAGAAAACACCTTACTCCTCACAAACAATAACGTCACAGAGAAATCTTACAACTTTGATCACCTACTTTCTGCTAACGGTGTGATGGAAGCCATGCCTGATGGATACGGTTTTCTTCGTTCGTCTGATTACAACTACCTCTCTTCACCTGATGATATCTATGTATCGCAATCGCAAATAAAACTTTTTGGACTAAAAACGGGCGATGTGGTAGAAGGTTCTGTACGTGTACCACGCGAAGGTGAAAAATACTTCCCTTTGGTAAAAGTCAACACCATCAATGGGTTCACCCCCACTGAGGTACGCGACCGTGTACCATTCGAACATTTAACACCTTTATTCCCAGATGAGAAATTCAAGATCTGCACAGGTATTGGCGACAGTCTTTCGGCTCGTATCGTAGACCTCTTTACCCCGATTGGGAAAGGGCAGCGAGCTCTTATTGTGGCACAGCCAAAAACGGGTAAAACCATTCTCATGAAGGATATTGCAAATGCCATTGCCTACAATCATCCAAACACCTATTTAATGATGCTTCTCATTGATGAACGCCCTGAGGAGGTAACAGATATGGCGCGGACCGTAAAAGCAGAAGTAATCGCTTCTACCTTCGATGAACCCGCAGCACGTCATGTCAAAATAGCAGGCATTGTACTTGAAAAAGCAAAGCGTATGGTAGAATGTGGTCACGATGTCGTGATCTTCTTAGACTCTATCACGCGCCTAGCTCGCGCTTATAACACCGTGTCTCCTGCTAGTGGAAAAGTTTTATCTGGAGGTGTCGATGCAAATGCACTTCAAAAACCAAAACGATTCTTTGGCGCTGCTCGAAACATTGAGGGTGGTGGATCTCTAACCATTATTGCAACAGCACTAATTGATACGGGAAGTAAAATGGACGAAGTTATTTTTGAAGAATTTAAAGGAACGGGGAATATGGAGCTGCAATTAGATCGTTCGCTCAGCAACAAACGCATCTTCCCAGCTGTAAATATCATTCAATCAAGCACGCGTCGCGATGATTTGTTGCACGATAAGCAAACGCTCGATCGTATGTGGATCCTACGAAAATACATTGCCGATATGAACCCTCTCGAAGCTATGAATTTCGTAAAAGATAGATTAGAAAACACCCGAAGCAACGAAGAATTTTTGCTTTCTATGAATTCATAAGAACCATCAGATGCTGAATAAAACAAACGAAAACGATGCGTTAAACGTTTTTTTGATGAAGTCCATACTAGATTCACTTTAAAAAGTCACCACGTTCTTTCGTTTTAAAAGCAGTATTCAAGAAACAAGATAGATTACGTATAAAAAGGCAGCAGGTTCGATTCTAAAAATCGGACCTGCTGCCTTTTTATACGTGTCAACTAAAATAAGACTCGTCCATGAC
>JAVVVP010000040.1:18769-20237 GCA_036652575.1 Bacteroidaceae bacterium | reverse complement strand
CATTGGCTAATGGGGCTACAATATCACAACAACTGACCCTAAAGTTTGGAAAACGATTCCAATTGTGGTAAATTGGTCGCTCGTCGAAACGGGAACTCCCACCAACATGCCGCCTCCCCAAAAATCGAGCGCGCTCGATTTTGAAAAAGAGCGTGGTCGATTTCTACGTCGAGCACGCTCGACTTTTGGGGAGGCTAGACACACCGTGTTTTACCAACAGGTTTACGTTCTACTTGTGAAAGAAGAAGAACTTCAAAAAAAAGAAGAAGGAATATGAAACGGGGCCCGAACGAGAAACAACCTTTTTTATTTCCCTCCATTAAACTGTTCCACTTGACTTTGTAATAAAGCATTCACAAAAGGATTCTACAGACACGAGAGGAAACTATTTTTTACCTCTAATTCAAAAAAAGAGAAATATATTCTTCGTTTTTTAGATTAGAATCTTTATCTTTGCTAACGATTATCGTGCACCATCTTCAAACAAGATAGGGCCTTTTATTAAAAATGGCACGTTCTATACTAAAAGAATAAAGAGCAAGATAAATAGAATGTATTTATAAATTAAAAGCACAACATCATGATACCTTCCGAAAATACATGTGTTATCCATATTGGAGCTGAGATAAGAAAAAAGTTGAAATCAAAAAAACGTTCTGTGGTTTGGTTTTCCAGTATGCTTCCTTGTACACGCACGAACGTGTACAAATTGTTCAAGAAAACGAATGTTGATACACAAACGCTGTATCGAGTTTCGCAAGTTTTAGAATTTGACTTTTTCAAAGAATACAGCAAAGAATTAACTCGAAAAAGATAGAACTCGAAATACGATTTTTCTTATTTCTTGTCAAGATTAATGCCTACATCAGCTACTCCTGGCAAAATTTCTCTTCGCATAATATGGCGAAGAGTGATGGTTCCTCGTTGCCCACGATTCATCGTGTTCACGCGTAAAGGGAAAGCATATTGCATCACGCTAATCCCATTGTTTTTTCGATCGCCATTCACATCTAAGATACGACATTTAAGGGTGTCCTTACTTATGTAAATTGGATTCGTAAAATCTTGCTCCACAAGCAAATAAAGGGTTTGAAAAGGATAAGCGCCCGTGGTACGAACCCCGATGGTGAGAACGTAATCTCCATCTTGAAGAATACTATCTATCGGAAAGCTTATCACGTCACCCTGTCCCCAACCTTCTGAGGGGACAGGCTTGTATTCGTGATAGTTTGGCGAAACTTGACAGCGAACCGTAAGTAGCACAAAAATTCCTGCGCATCCAACTTGGAATAGCCTTTGAAGCATCCGTTGCATTTCTCTATTCCGCTTTTGGTTTCGTGTCTTTTGGAGGCTTAGACGACGGGGTGCGATTCTCCGTCTTCACAGCGGCTTTACTTTCTCGCTCGGGACGTGCAACTCTGGGCTCACGATTTGCAACTTCCCGACGAGGACGACGCTCTCCTCGTTC
>JAVVVP010000040.1:0-18669 GCA_036652575.1 Bacteroidaceae bacterium | reverse complement strand
GCACGTTCGGGTCTTTCCGGTCTTTCGGAGCGAGGGCTACGTTCGGGTCGATCGGATCCCTCCCGACGTTTTTTAAATTTCTTCTTTTTACTCTTATCAAAACGAGTCAAACTATTTCCTTCGAGCAAGTCAATAGGACGTTCTGGCTCTTTCTGTATTTCTACTTCGAGCGTAAGAGGCTTTTCTCCGTTGCGGTTCATTTTGACGACTTCTAAAGCTCGTTCGGCTTTTATGGTAATCAGATTTGCAGCCATACGCTTATCCGAGGAATAAGTGACTTCACCTGCCAACGTGTCGCTCTTGAAATAATAGAACGTAGCATCTTGAGTGTCGAGCGTTATTTCTCTACTTGGCAATTTTCGAGCAGCTTCCACGTAAACATCCACTTCGTAATTGAGGCAACATTTCAGTTTTGCACATTGCCCTGCCAGCTTTTGAGGATTGAGCGAAACATCTTGATAACGAGCAGCATTCGTGGATACAGACACAAAGTTTTTCATCCACGTAGCACAACAAAGTTCGCGGCCACAAGGCCCGATACCTCCAATGCGACCCGCTTCTTGACGAGCTCCGATTTGTTTCATCTCGATTCGAACATGAAAGGCATCGGCAAGTACTTTGATAAGCGTGCGGAAGTCTACTCGATCATCGGCTATATAGTAGAATATCGCTTTGTTTCCATCTCCTTGATATTCCACATCACCAATTTTCATATTCAGTCCCAACTCTTCGGCAATCTGTCTGGAGCGTATCATCGTGGCATGCTCGAGTGCTTTTGCTTCCTCGTACTTTTCCAAATCAACAGGACGGGCCTTGCGATAGACCCTTTTTATCTCTGTATCCCGTTTCATACTTACCGTTTTCATTTGTAGGAGCACGAGGCTGCCCGTGAGCGTAATGACACCTATGTCGTGCCCAGGACTAGATTCTACGGCGACAATGTCACCTTTATCCAATTGTAAATGGTTGCTATTTATGAAGAATCCTTTGCGCGTGTTTTTGAATTGCACTTCCACGAAATCGGTGGAGTCCACGTTTCTGGGCACATCGGCTAACCAGTCGTATACGTTGAGTTGCTTATCTTGGCGACCGCATCCTTTGGCGCAGAAGCCACGAAGACTACCGTCTAATTTATATTCTTTCATCTGAGTTCTTTATTGTATGAGCAAGACAATCATCTTGAGTGAAAAGTCAAAGAAGACCATCTTAGGGTTAACATTTTGTATTATATCTCGTTGTGCCGCAGCAAGTTCTGCTGATATTCCTATCACATTACGCTCGTTGATAAAGCGAGCAAAGCGCAAGGAAAATTCAGATTCTGCGGTGGTCATATAATTTAAATCGGGTAAATGGAAATTATACATAAAATTTTCACGAACTAGTCTTTGACAATACGTGAGAAAGTTTTTTTGTCGTTCCCTTCCCCATGAAGCGACTTGTTCACTCCAAACTTGCATCTCTTTTATGTTTCGTTGATAGCTTAAGCGCATCAGCTGAATAAACATATCGAGAAAGAGCTGTGAGTCTTTGTTTACATGAATAGAATGGAGTACTTTTACATAATTTCCAGCCGACAAACGCGCAATGAGTAATGCGTCTTCAGGGCTTAACCCATTGTTCTGTTGCAAGGATTGACAGATGTCGTTTGTTGAAAGCAAAGGAATTTCCATACGTTGCGTGCGACTCTGAATGGTGCCAAGGACTTCTTCGGGACGCTCGCTTACGAGCAAAAGAACAGTTTTTTCTGGCGGTTCTTCGATCATTTTAAGTAGCTTGTTGGCACAAGTGTTATGCATTTTTTCGGGAAGCCACATAATGAGTATTTTATATCCTCCTTCGCTTGATTTAAGGCTCAGTTTATGTAGTATATTGGCACTTTCCTCCCCGTAGATCAAGGGCTGCTTATTCTCCGCTTTGAGTTGTTCCAGCCACGCATCGAAGCCGAAGTAATACGTTTGCGCCATCAAATCGCGCCATTCTTTCATGTAATTGTCACTCGTTGCAGATGTTCCTTTTTTGATCACAGGAAAAGAAAAGTGAAGATCGGGATGTGCCAATTTGCGTAGCTTTATGCACGAAGGGCAAACACCACAAGAGTCGGTTTCACTGGGATTTTCGCACAACAGATATTCAGCAAACGCGATGGCTAGAGGCAATGCTCCAGAGCCCTCGGGCGAGGAAAACAACATCGCATGGGGTACGCGATTCTCCCGTACTTGTTGTACGAGCTGCTGCTTCATTTTGTGCTGTCCTATAATTTCGGAAAAGTGCATTTGCGTTTTATTTCTAATAGATTCGTTTTGCAATCTCTCGAATGCTGTCTGTGGCAGACACCGTGTAGAAGTGAAGACTTGGAACTCCCTCTTTTATAAGCTCTTTACATTGCTCTACGCCCCACTCTATGCCAAGTTGTTTTGCTTCTTCGTCTGTTTTGCATTTCAGGGCTTCTTGAGCGAGTGTTTGTGGGTAGTCACAATGAAACGTTTTGGGTACCGTGGTGAGCTGCGCCAATTTTGCCAACGGTTTGATGCCTGGGATAATTGGTATCGTGATACCTGCCCTGCGAGCACGTTCTACAAAATTGAAATATTTTTCGTTGTCATAAAACAACTGTGTAACGGCATAATCGGCTCCAAGTTCCACTTTTCGTTTAAACCAATCAAAGTCGGTATCCAAGTTGAGAGCTTCTTCGTGTTTCTCTGGATAACAAGCTACGCCATACGAAAAAGGATGAGGGCTCTTGATGGGTGTTCCATCATAAAAAAAGCCTTTGTTAAACTGATTGATTTGTTCTTGTAGTTCGGTGGTATGATTATAGCCATCGCCTGAGGGTGTAAAGGAGTGGTCTTCTTTTGCTTTATCGCCCCGAAGTATAAGCAAGTTTTCAATACCTAAGAATTGAAGGTCTAAGAGTACATATTCTGTTTCTTCCCGCGTAAAGCCGCTGCATAAGATATGAGGCACTACGGGGATGTGATATTTATTTTGGATTGCCGCCGCTACCGCCACCGTTCCAGGTCGACGACGCAGGCGTGAGCATTGCATTAGTCCATTGCCTAAGTCTTTATAGACCGATTCGCTACGATGCGTTGTGATGTTGATATATTGAGGCTCAAACTCGTAAAGTGTATCTATCGTTTTTGTTAAAAAATCAATTCCATTCCCTTTGAGGGGTGGCAACACTTCGAATGAAAATGCGGTATGATTCCTCTTCTTGATTAGGTCTGTTATATTCATATTCCTTATTCTTGTCGTTCTTATTGTATTTGGTAAAGGTATAAAAAACGAGGGCTTACAACCTAACGTAGATACGAAATAGGTTTTAGGCGTTAGGGCATAGGAGTTAATCGATACGCACCGCCTTTGTTATATTCTCTATTTCCTTCAAAGAATCGCATATTTTCTTTACATCCTCCGTATCGTGAACATTCACGGTTATGGTTGCCTCAAAAATACCATCGTTACTCTCTATAACAAGCTTCTTGATGTCGAAATTCAGTTGTTTATAAATAAGTTCTGATATGCTGCATATCATTCCTTGTGCATCTATACCCTTTAGATAGATTGTTGTCAGAAAGAATAATGTTTTGTGAGTATTCCACGTGGCAGCAATAAGACGGTTCCCATAATTGCTTTTTAGTTTTGTGGCTAAATCGCAATTTCGTTTGTGCAGGATGAGTTGGTCGTTTTTGTCTAAATAGCCGAGTACATCATCGCCAGGAATGGGGTGACAACAAGGCGCTATTTGGCACATTGCTAAGTTTTCCTCGCTCAAGACCAACGTTTTTTTACGATCGATGACATTGAAGTCTTGTGGGCTATCTACTGCGTTCTCAAAAACGGGTTTCGCATTAACAAACGGAATAAATCTGCGCCACGACGAGGTGTGCGCTTTTCCTTTTAAGTAGTTTATGTCTGCCTCATCGAGTGCGATAGAGCCGTCACCAATGGCAAGAAGTAATTCGTCTCGATTCGATACGCCATGCAACTTGCTTAGTTTTTCAATGTTTACACTATTGTTTTCTTGATCTTTTTTAGCAAGAAACTCTTGTAAGAGGAGTTCGCCTTTGTGCTGTTTCTCACGATCTTCGCGGCGAAGAATGGCTTGTATTTTACATTTTGCCTTGGCGGTGGTGGCATAATTGATCCAATCGCGTTGTACGTGTTGAGAGCGAGAGGTAAGAATTTCTACTTGATCACCGCTTTTCAATCGATGATTGATGGGTACGAGCTTGTGATTTACTTTTGCGCCAATGCAATGACTTCCAAGGAAGGAATGTATACTAAACGCAAAGTCGAGTGCCGTAGCATTCGAGGGCATCGTCTTAATTTCTCCTTTGGGCGTAAACACCAAAATTTCAGAAGCAAAAAGGTTGAGTTTTATCGTATCGAGGAAATCGAGTGTATCGGGCTGTGGGTCGTCGAGTATTTCTTTTATGGTGTGCAACCATTTATCCAATTCTCCTTCTCGATCCGTAGATTTTCCATCTTTGTATTTCCAATGAGCCGCGAAGCCTTGTTCGGCGATCTCGTCCATACGGTCAGAACGTATTTGCACTTCTATCCATTCACCGTGTGCACTCATAAGTGTTACGTGAAGCGCCTGATACCCGTTTGCTTTTGGATGGCTAAGCCAATCACGAAGACGGTCTGGATGAGGCTTGTACAATTGAGTAAGTGCCACGTATATATTGAAGCACTCTTTTATCTCTTCTTCTCGTTTTTGAGGCGTAAAAACAATACGAATCGCCAAAAGGTCGTAGACTTCTTCAAAAGGAACGTGCTTGTGTTGCATTTTACTCCATATAGAGTAAGGGCTTTTAACACGTTCTCTAATTTGATAATTGAATCCCATCTTATTGAGCTCGGCACAAATGGGAGGCGTAAACTCTCCGAAGGTATTATCGCGGTCGGCTTTTGATGCAGCCAACTTATCTTCGATCATCTTGTATTCCTCTGGATGCTCGTATTTGAAACTCAAGTCTTCCAGTTCTATTTTTATTTTATTCAGTCCAAGACGATCCGCCAAGGGCGCATAGATATACAAGGTTTCACCCGCTATTTTGTATTGCTTGTTGGGAAGCATACTACTTAGCGTACGCATATTATGTAGTCTGTCCGAGATTTTAATCAGGATGACACGAATGTCATCGCTCATTGTCAGCAATAGTTTTTTGAACGTTTCTGCTTGTAGTGACGCACGGTCGCCAAAAATGCCTCCCGCTATTTTAGTCAGTCCTTCTACGATATTTGCCACTTTTATTCCGAAGATATTTTTTATATCTTCATACGTGTAGTCCGTGTCTTCTTCTACGTCGTGTAAAAGCGCCGCACAAATCGAAGTAGAGCCCAGACCAATCTCTCCGCAAGCTACTTGTGCTACGGCGATGGGATGCATAATATAGGGCTCTCCTGACAATCTCCGAACACCTTTGTGTGCTTGTTTGGCAAAATTGAAAGCTTTCGTGATTACCTCCACTTTTTTTCGATGATTGGAGGCTAGATACGTGTTCAGCAATCGCTGAAACGCTTCGTTGATCATTCTCTCGTCTTCGAGTTCTTTTGTCGTCAATTCTTCCATAATGAACCTCCTCCTTATTTCACCTTTAATTTCTTTCCTGCACGAATACTTGATCCTTTAATGCCATTGAGGCGTTTCAATTTTGAGACGGTCGTGCCATTTCTTTTTGCTATTTCAGACAGTGTTTGACCTTGTCGTATGGTAACGTGCTTTCCACGTGAGCGATGACTTCGGCTTCTTTGACTTCTGCGCGCATAGCTTTTGGGGGCAACCTTTTCTATTTCGTTTTCATGGATTTCTACGGTTTTGCGCTTGTGCAAAATAAGATCGGCTTGATAGTTGTAAACCGAGTCTTTGGCATCGATAAACAAGTTGAGTGCTGCCAATGGCAAACGCAAGGGATAAGGCTCTATACGTCCTGGTATAAGTCCTGTGCGGTACTGTGGATTGAGCGATTTCACTTCGTCTACAGAGATATGGCACAAGGCTGAAATTTGTTCAAAGTGAACATCCCGGCTCACGACGATCGTGTCTGTCACAATAGGGATAAGGGTTTTCATCGGACAGATGTTGTGCTCACAATAATAGTTCATAATATAGTTCGCAGCGATGAAAGCGGGCACGTATCCACGAGTTTCACGTGGTAAATAGGGATATATTTTCCAATAATCCTTTGAGCCATCGGCACGATGAATGGCTTTGTTGATGGCGATAGGGCCACAGTTATAAGCAGCAATCACTAAATTCCAATCGCCATAAATCGTATACAAATCGCGTAGATAGCGAGCGGCTGCAAACGAAGATTTCACAGGGTCGCAGCGTTCGTCTATAAGACTATTGGTCTTTAAATCATAATTCTTTGCCGTTTTGAGCATAAATTGCCATAAGCCGACTGCCCCCACGCGACTTTTGGCACGAGGATCTAAAGCCGACTCAATAATGGGCAGGTATTTCAGTTCAAGAGGCAATTGATACAAATCGAGAGCTTCTTCAAAGATAGGAATATAAAAGTTGCACGCTCCTAACATATAGGAAACGGAACGACGCAAACGAGTGGCGTATTGGTCGATAAACTTTTGTACAACAGCGTTGTAAGGCATTTCCATTATGGATGGAATGCGCTGTAGCCGATTGATGTAAACCTCTTTCTCAAAGAATGGGTTCACATCTTGCAGGGTGCAATTGGTGTCGGGCACAAGATAGAATTTCGTTTTCCATTCGGTGAGCAAACTATCTTCGTTTGCGGTCATACCAATAGGCAAGTCTATTACTTCGTCTTTATTTGTATTATCATCGTGAACCACGATGTCATTCTGTGCTATTGCTGGCATAGTGCCCAATAGCAGGGCGGATATCAATATATTTAGTTTCTTCATTCTTTAAAAATTAAGACAGCATTGCAAGCCAAACGAGTTCGATTGCTTTACGCTGTTGTTTTTTATGATGGCGGGCTCAATCCGAAGAGAGAGGTCTTTCGTTATATCAAAGACGGACAGTTCTGCATCTACATAAGCATCTACGACCGACAGAATATAAACACCTACAAAACAGAAGATGCTGAGGTCTCGATAACGTCGATAATAGTCTTTCTTGTTTTTGAAAATCGTTTTAAATCGGTCTTCTTTACCCGTTATGTCGTAACCGAGTGGAAGTAAATCTTTATAGCTATCCGTTTTCGGGTCGTCGTCCATAATATCTATATAGGCTTGCGAATAGTCTCGATACATTTGCTGATTCCAAGTAAAGGCATACGTACAACCTAATAATCCTCCATAGATAATAGGTAGCTTCCAATACTTACGATTGTAGATTTGCCCCGCTCCTGGCAATACCAATGCTAACCATAAAGCGCGTTGTGGCGAGGGGATAAACCGAAGTTTTGGAGCAGGCGTGGTCAGAAGCTTTATCGAGTCTGCACGAAGATTTGGAATGGTTGCCGTATCGGTTTTTTGTGCGCTTATTTGTGCTTTCAACAAACTATCGGTTTGTACAAATTCCTTGTCGGAGGTAAAGAATAGACTATCGGTTGTACCTTTTTTTTGTGCCCACAAATTAGCGTCATTCGTAGAGACGTATTTGCCAAGCAGCAAGAGCAAGATACAGATCGTGATTCTTCCCATTCTCATCTTTTCATTTTGTCGAACAAACTGATAAGTTGCTCCAATTCTTCTTCTGATTTAAAAGGTATGCTTATCTTTCCTTTTCCTGCGGACGAATACGTCATTTGTACTTTTTGAGCAAAGAAATCGGACAAGCGTTTTTTTAGCAGTCCAAATTCTTCAGGCAAACGAACTTCCTTATCGATTATTTTCTTTTTCCCACTCGTGATGGTTTCTCCCTCTTTCAGTGCTTTTACCATTTCCTCTACTTTGCGAACGGAATAACCTTCTTTCTGTATTTCGCGAAACAGTTTTACCTGCATCGCAGGACTATCAAGGGAGAGCAACGCACGAGCATGTCCTTGGTCTATCGTTTTATTTTGCAACGCTACTTGCACTGGAGCTGGCAGTTTCAGCAAACGTAGAAAGTTCGCTACAGTAGCCCGCTTCTTCCCCACTTTTTCGCTCAACTTGTCTTGCGTAATGTGGAGCGTCTCAATCAGATTTTGATAGGCTAAGGCTATTTCTATCGAATTTAGGTCTTCGCGTTGAATGTTTTCAATCAATGCCATTTGCATCATATTCTCATCGTCCGCCGTACGGATATAAGCGGGTATAGCACTTAGTCCTGCTAATTGAGATGCGCGCCAACGGCGCTCGCCTGCAATAATCTGATACGTATCGTCTTCCATCTTGCGCAGCGATATGGGTTGGATGATACCTATCTGCTGAATAGAGTCCGCCAATTCACGAAGCGATTCGTCATCGAACTCACGACGAGGCTGATTGGGATTGGCATAGATCTGATGAATCGCTACCTCGTTGATCGAAGAGGAGCCTTGCACATGAACTTCCTCTGTTTGTATGAGTGCATCTAAACCTCTGCCAAGGGCATTGTATTTTTTATGAACAGCCATACGTTATGCGTTTTTATTGATTATTTCTTTTGCGAGCGAAAGATGATTCTTGGAACCTACGGATACGGCATCATACAAAATCGCAGGAATACCATGACTTGGAGCCTCGCTGAGTTTCACATTACGCTGGATAACGGTTTTAAACACCAATTCCTGAAAGTGGCGCTTTACCTCGTTGTATACCTGATTCGCCAAGCGCAAACGACTATCGTACATGGTCAGCAGAAAGCCTTCTATTTCGAGCGAAGGATTGAGCTTCTTCTTGATAATCTTTATCGTATTCAGTAATTTACTAATCCCCTCTAGTGCAAAATATTCGCATTGAACAGGAATAATCACAGAGTCGGCAGCCGTCAGAGCATTGACGGTAATTAAACCAAGTGATGGGGAGCAATCTATCAAAATATAATCATAATCATCCTTTACCGTTGCGATTAAGTCTTTCAGTCGGTTTTCACGCTTCTCCATTTTGAGCATCTCTATTTCTGCCCCTACAAGATTTATATGCGAAGGAACGATATCAAGCCCATCTATATCAGTGGTATAGATAGCTTCTCGAAGTGCTGCATTATTTATCAAACTTTCGTAAATAGAGCATTCTACCTTATCTACATCTACGCCTAGTCCAGAAGAAGCATTCGCCTGTGGATCGGCATCTATTAGCAACACGCTTTTTTCCAGCGTAGCAAGCGATGCGGCAAGATTCATCGAAGTAGTGGTTTTTCCTACCCCTCCTTTTTGGTTTGCTAAAGCTATTGTTTTACCCATAATGATTCTTTATACTTACTATAAGGTGCAAAGGTAACAAAATTTCGGGGAACTCATTATCATTAAACTTTTTTTCGTACTTTTGCCGATAGGCTTTTGCATTATAAATAGAACAAACAATGAAACCACTCTTTTTAATATCGAATGACGACGGCGTAACCGCCAAAGGATTAAATCATTTAATCCGTGTACTACGCCCCATCGCAGACCTTTTTGTGATGGCGCCAGACCGCCCACGCTCTGCCGTAAGTTGTAGTATTACGTCCACAATTCCAATCGGGCATAAAATAATGCACGTAGAAGAAGGACTTACCATTTGCTCGTGTACAGGTACTCCTACAGATTGTATCAAACTAGCCCTTGACCAATTGCTTATGAAACGTCCAGATCTCGTGATTGGAGGCATTAACCATGGCGACAATTCATCCATCAATACGCACTATTCTGGCACGATGGGCGTTGCAATGGAAGGGGCTCTTCAAGGATTGCCCTCTGTTGCATTCTCGCTTTCCGACCACAATCCAGACGCTGATTTTTCGGCTACGGACGACTATATTGTTCGCATCGTCCAAGCTATTTTGGACAAAGGCATCCCTTTCTATACTTGCCTCAACGTGAATTTTCCGCTAACACGGGAATTGAAAGGAATTAAAATTTGCCGCATGGCAATTGGACGTTGGCAAGACGAATACGCTCCTTGCGAGCATCCACTCGGAAAGCATTTCTATTGGTTGGCGGGAGAATGCGTGAACGATGAGCCCGACGAAGCAGACACGGATTTGTGGGCATTAGAGAACGGATATGTAGCCATTACGCCTACTCAAGTAGATGTAACATCCTACGCTTTACTAAACACGTTAAAAGACTGGGATTTATGAAGTATTTCCTGATTGTAGGAGAAGCCAGTGGCGATTTACATGCCTCACACCTTATGCAATCCATACGCAAAGAGGATCACGAAGCTGAATTTTGCTTTTTTGGAGGCGACTTAATGAGTGCGGAGGGCGGTGTGCGCGTGAAGCATTACAAAGAGATTGCCTATATGGGCTTTATACCTGTTTTACTCCACATCAGACCCATTTTTAAGGCCATGAAAGTAGGCAAGCGTATCATTGATCGATGGAAACCACATCTTGTGATCTTGGTGGATTATCCAGGTTTCAATCTTTCTATTGCTGAGTATGTTCGTAGCCATACCTCTATTCCCGTTTTCTATTACATCGCGCCTAAAATTTGGGCGTGGAAAGAGCATCGCATTAAATCCATTCGGAACAATGTAGATGAACTTTTTGCAATTCTTCCCTTTGAAGTGCCTTACTTCAAGAACAAGCATCACTATCCCGTTCATTACCTTGGCAATCCAACCGTAGACGAAGTGTCGCTCTTTCAAGCTTCTCACCATGAGACATTTGCTGATTTTTTACACAGCAACAACTTACCAAACAAGCCCATCATTGCTTTGCTCGCAGGGAGTCGGAAACAAGAAATAAAAGACAACTTGACAAGAATGTATTGTGCCGCTCAACCTCTTATCGCAAAAGGTTATCAACTCGTTCTTGCCGCGGCCCCGAATATCGATATTGCCTTTTATCGCAAGCATTTGGATCTTTTGTCGGGGAAAGAGAAGACCTCTGTTTCCATCCTCTTTGGGCAAACCTATCGTCTCCTTCAACAAGCCGAAGTGGCACTTGTTACGTCAGGAACCGCAACACTTGAGACCGCTCTCTTTCGTGTGCCGCAAGTCGTTTGTTACTACACGGCATTTGGCAAATTATTTTCCTTTCTTCATCGCCACTTTCTGAGCGTAAAGTATGTTTCGCTGGTCAATTTAATTGTTGACCGCGAAGTCGTCCCCGAACGAATTGCTGCCGATATGCGTATCGAAAGCGTAAGAGAGGCTTTAGAGCAACTTGTAAAAGGAGGAAGTCGTCGTGAGGAAATGCTACAAGGCTACGAGGAAATGCACCAAATTCTTGGTCCCGCAGGTTCTTCGGCTCGTGTTGCCACCGAAATGGTACAGCTTTTACGAAACAAATAAAAGCAAATGCCCAAGAGCCCTTTTACAGCCAACCTAAAAAAAAGGATTGTTTCTAATTCACAAGTCGGAAAGAGGCGATTCGAACGCCCGACCCCTACGTCCCGAACGTAGTGCGCTACCGGACTGCGCTACTTTCCGTGGTTCAAGATGCAAAGTTATATCATTTTTTTGGAATGAAGTAGGTTAAACGAAGGATTTTCATCAAAAAATTTGCTCACGTCAATAAATATGTCTACTTTTGCACCCGCAAACAAGCTACAGCGGTACCATAGCTCAGTTGGTAGAGCATCGGACTGAAAATCCGTGTGTCCCCGGTTCGATTCCTGGTGGTACCACTTTAAAAAGAGAGTTACAAATAAGTAGCTCTCTTTTTATGTATCGTACAGCCTCCCCCTTTGCGCCAAACGTTGCATTCATGGATGCGAAAACAAGTAAAAAGTTCCCGAAAGAGACTTCCTAACCCCAAAAAATGCAATCCTTTTTATTAAAGTACGCTAAGAATAAGAAGTTTTTTGCATCTTTGCACTTTCGTTTTTACAGAAACAAAGGACACAATGGAGAAAAAGGACTCAACAATAGAAACATTACGCGGCATCGCTATTTTACTCGTAGTCGTGGGGCATGTGATAGGATCAGGACCTGATGGAGGAATGAAAATTGATTTCCCTTCCTCTTGGCGTTACCTTTATTTATGGATAGACTATATCCAATTACCGCTTTTTACAGCTATTGCGGGATGGGCTTATGCCTTTCACCCTTTTAAGGAGTTTCATTTTCAACAATTTCTTCGTAAAAAAGCAACGCGTTTACTTCTTCCGATGGTCATCGTAGGAACTCTTTACTTCCTTACTCAATACGTTGTGCCAGGAACAAATAGAAAAGGAGATTTATCTGAAATTTGGCGTATCTACGTCTTTCCTTATACCATCTATTGGTATTTGCCTTCGTTGTTTCTTATGTCTCTAGCCATGGCGTTCCTGGACAAAATACACGTTGCTTCTACCTTCTCAAAATGGGTGCTGTGTATCGTAGTCTCTTATTTTTTACTATTAGGCGACATCACGATCTTGGATGGGCGAGTTGAGAACTATTTTAGTTTTCGCGGTGCAATTCTTCAGATGCCTTATTTCCTTATCGGTCTAGGCATCCATCGTTTTAAAAAAGAGCTCACAATAAAAAGCGTTACAAGGACTTGCTACCTCTTGACACTATGTGGCATCTTGCTCATTCAAATTAGGTGGTTCCTTCCAGAGTTGGGCACAACCATTCATCCCTATTTTCAAACCGCGTTTTCTATGTCAACGTGCATTTTATGTTTGACAATGCATTTTAAAAAATCCTTTTTTGTTTGGATTGGACGTTACTCATATGCCATTTATCTACTTCATGTTTTTGGCACTGCTGGTGGACGCATCTTAACAAAACGAGTAGGATACTCAGAGGAATGGATCGTCTTTTCCATTTCCTTTGCGGTCGCCATCATCTTCCCCATCGTTGCAGAGAAACTTATAGACCGAAGTAAAATAGGGCGCTTACTCTTCTTTGGTCACTAAAAAAAGAGGCGTGCCCCATCTTCTTTCATGTAAAAGATGGGGCACGCATTCTCTTTTTACGTGTCTTTGTATTGTATAAATTATAAAGCGGCCAACTCTACCACTTTATCTACGGCAGCGGTTAAGCCTTCCACGTTTTTACCTCCTGCTGTTGCAAAATGAGGCGCACCACCACCGCCACCTTGTATCAACTTCGCAGCTTCGCGAACCATTGTGCCCGCATTCAACCCGTTGCTCTTTATCAAGTCTTTGCTAAGCATTACGGTAAGCATTGGTTTGCCCTCGCTTTCACTGCCAATGACGCAAAGCATAGGCTCGGATATTTCGCCAGCTAATTGAAACGCCAAATCTTTTGCGACTTCGGGTGATAAGGGAAGTAGAGCTCTAATCAATTTCACACCATTCACATTCCGTGCCGTACTGATGAGTTTCGCTTTGACTATTTTTATCTTGTCCTTCACAAATTCATCTATTTGCTTTTTCAAGCCATCATTTTCTTCTATCGTTTTATGAATAGCGGCATTCAGGTCTTTGGCATTATTGAAGAGCTCTTTCAAGTTAACGAGCAGGTCTTGTTGAGCATAAGCCAGCTCTTCGGCAGCCTCACCAGTCACAGCTTCAATGCGGCGAATACCAGCAGCCACAGAACTTTCACTCGTGATGCGAACCATACCAATACGCCCCGTGCTTTTGGCGTGACAACCGCCACAAAATTCCACACTGTCGGCAAACTGTACCACGCGTACTTTATCGCCATATTTCTCGCCAAAGAGAGCCATAGCTCCTAATTCCTTGGCCTCCTCAATGGGCACGTCTCGATGATCCATCAAGGGGATGTCTTCCCGAATGCGTGCATTCACGAGGCGCTCCACCTGGCGAAGCTCTTCTGGCGTTACCTTTTGGAAATGCGAGAAATCAAAGCGTAAATAGTCGGCAGTAACCAACGAACCTTTTTGCTCCACATGTGTACCCAATACTTCTCGAAGTGCTTGGTCGAGCAAATGCGTAGCGGTATGGTTGGCTTCGCTCGCATAACGAGCCTCCGTATCTACACAAGCCATAAATTCAGCCTCTGGATGCGTGGGTAGCGCATTACAAATGTGTATTGGTAGATTATTCTCGCGCTTGGTATCAAGAATATCAAGGGTCTCAAATTCACTACAGATAGCACCTTTGTCTCCTACTTGTCCTCCCATTTCTGCATAGAACGGAGTTTTATCGAGAACGAGTTCAAAATATTTCTTCTTTTTTTGTATCACTTGTCGGTAGCGCAAGATGTGGCAAACTTGTTCCGTATAGTCCCAGCCCACAAATTCAGTTTCACCCTCTGCAAGTAGTGTCCAGTCGCCCGTTTCCACACTTGCTGCATTACGAGCACGTGCCTTTTGCTTCTGCATTTCGATTTCGAACACCACTTCGTCCACCGTCATCCCATTTTCATGACAAATAAGTTCTGTCAGGTCAAGCGGGAAACCGTAGGTATCAAACAGCGTAAAAGCTTGAACGCCATCAATCACAGTTTTGCCTTCTTTTTTTGTTTTCTCCATCACGCCATCCAAAAGGTTGATGCCCGTAGCGAGGGTACGTAAAAACGATTCTTCTTCTTCCTTCATCACCCGCGAGATGAGCAGTTTCTGTGCTTCAAGTTCTGGATACGAAGCTCCCATCTGAGCGGTAAGCGTAGGCAATAACTTATACATAAAAGCCTCTTTCTGAGAGAGGAAGGTATAACCATAACGCACGGCACGACGCAGAATGCGACGTATCACGTAGCCCGCTTTGGCATTGCCTGGCAACTGACCATCGGCAATCGAGAAGGCGATAGCACGAAGGTGGTCGGCAATCACACGCATCGCGATGTCCTGCTTTTCCTCTTTACCATACGTGGTGTTTGCCAACGCGGCAATTTCTTTTAAAAGGGGTTGAAACACATCGGTGTCGTAGTTCGAACGCTTGCCTTGCAACGCCATACACAACCGCTCAAAACCCATCCCCGTATCAATTACTTTTGCAGGTAGAGGTTCGAGCGAACTGTCTGCTTTGCGATTGTATTGCATAAACACAAGGTTCCAGATTTCGATCACTTGTGGATGATCATTGTTCACGAGCTCTGCGCCCGAAACTTGAGCCTTTTCTTCGTCCGAACGAAGGTCTATATGAATTTCAGAGCAAGGACCGCAAGGACCCGTATCGCCCATTTCCCAAAAGTTATCGTGCTTATTCCCATTGATGATATGGTCTTTTGGCAAATAGTGTTCCCAATAACCAGCGGCTTCCTCATCACGGGCTAAACCTTCTGCTGCCGCTCCTTCAAACACGGTGGCATAGATGTTTTTTTTGTCCAGTTTAAGAACGTCTATTAAGTATTCCCACGCCCAAGTAATCGCTTCTTTCTTAAAGTAATCCCCAAAACTCCAATTGCCTAACATCTCGAACATCGTGTGGTGATAGGTATCATGCCCCACTTCCTCTAGGTCGTTGTGCTTACCGCTCACGCGAAGGCATTTTTGGGAGTCGGTTTGACGCTTGCATACCGCAGGGCGATTACCTAGAATAATATCCTTAAATTGGTTCATTCCTGCATTGGTAAACATCAGGGTGGGATCGTCCTTTATTACCATAGGAGCTGAAGGCACAACAAGGTGTCCGCGCTCCTCAAAAAACTGCTTAAAAGAGTCTCTTATCTCATTAGCTGTCATCATAATCCTTCTTTTTTGTTGATTTTGTTGCAAAGTTACAACCTTTTCGCTACTTTTGCAAAGAAACGCTGGAAAAACCAATCTACAACACCTCATTATTATGGCACTAAATCTAAATAAAGAACTTAAACTCTACTACTCTATCGGTGAAGTTTCCGCAATGTTTGGAGTCGCAGAAAGTTTGTTGCGCTTTTGGGAAAAGGAATTCCCCGAAATGATTACGCCTCGTAAAGCGGGACGCAACGTCCGTCAATATACCAAAGAAGACATCGAGAAAATTCGTCTCATTTACCATCTTGTAAAAGAGAAAGGAATGAAATTAGCCGCCGCTCGTGCCTCCTTGCAAAAGAACAAAAGCGGTGAACAGCAAACCATGGAAGTTCTTGAACGTTTGCGAAACATCAAACAGGAATTGCAAAGCATCCGCAAGGAATTGAGCGAGTTCGTATAACGTCCCCTTTCGCACTAGACACTACCTTTACAGAACAGGAAAAGGAAGAGCATAACCCCTCGAGGGTCTATACTCTTCTTTTTTTCGTATTGTTCTCTATTTAAAGAAAGGCGTTACGGATTCCCCTGTCCCCGTTTCTACGCACAGAACGTAATAAAAAACTCGAGCGCGCTCCCTTTAGAAAAGGAGCGCGCTCGAATTAGGAAAGGAGCGCGCTCCTTTCCTAAACATAAAAAAGCACCTACATTTCTGTAAGCGCCTATCTATCAATCCGTCGGGGTGACTGGATTCGAACCAGCGACCACTCGCCCTAGAAACTTTTTTGCTTCGCTTGCTGACAACCAAGTTTTGGGTACGTCTTGTACGTTGGCATACTTTTTCATTGTAGATTGTTTTTGATCTTGTCTTAATTCTTACATGTGGTTTACTTTTTATTTAAAGAGTATTACAAAGATGTTTTAACTATTAAACTGTTTTCATATAAACTCTTCGTTTGTATTGAAAAAATCACTTTGCTTTAGGGAACAATACATCCGCTGAAACGCCTAGTTCTTTTTCGATTACACTTTGGGTAAGGGGGCTCGGGCGTTTGTCTGCCGTTTAACCACATACGAATCGTTATCTCTGATTTCTTGGTTACCTTAGCAACTCTTCGAATCCAAGCCGTTTTCGGGGGTGTTACAGGTAAGGGGGCTCGGGCGTTTGTCTGCCGTTTAACCACATACGAATCATTATCTCTGATTTCTTGGTTACCTTAGCAACTCTTCGAATCCAAGCCGTTTTCGGGGGTGTTACAGGTAAGGAATCGTAAATCTGTTTGAATGTCATTTCGCTCATAACTTAAATTTTGTCGTTCATAAATTTCTTGTCAGGCACATTATTGCTATATTTGTTCGCAATAGATGGCTATCACGGTGCAAAGATACACTTTACCTGCATTTCGTGTAAGTATTTTTGCACAAAAATGCAAGTTTCTTGCAAATAAAGCACAATACATTGGTTATCAAATGGATAGAAATTACTAAATTTATTGAACATTATGGAAGAGTACAACATTATTAAAAAGATTATTCAAATACGTAATTCCCAAGGTCTTACAAAAAGAAGTGTAGCTAGTTCAATGGGTATAAATGAGGGGTCTTATGGGAGAATTGAAAGTGGTAAAATTGCGCTATCATTTAGTGACCTTGCGAAAATTGCAAGTATTTTTAAACTGTCTATTGTTGACGTTATCACATATCCAGACAAGTATGTTAAAGCAGAACAATCTAGCGAAGAACCCGTAGAAGCTATACTCCAGATCAAATTAACGAAAGACAAAAAAGAGCAGGTTTTAAAACTAGTCTTTGGAGAAAACGACATAGAAATTTTAAACAAATAATAAAGTGTCTAGCATTTATTTTAGTACAAACGTGTAAATTCTTGAATATTATGGATTTAGGCATTATTAGAAAATTGAGTGAAAAGAGAGCAGGAGGGATGAGAATGCTCGCGGCTGACATTGGTATGAGTGAACAAAACCTACATCGCTGCGTGAATAACAACAAAATGCAAGCTGCTGACTTAGAAAGAATCGCTGTATTATTAAAAGTCGATGTTCGTGTGTTTTTTGAAAGTGAAGTATCTTTACTTCCAAATAACACCATCGAGACGAACGGTGATTACAGTCCTGCGTCAATGAATGGCAACGTCTCTGTACATTCAGACGCGAACCTATCCGAAAAAGTAAAGTATCTGGAGCAGCTCCTAGCCGAGAAGGAACGCCTCATCAAGGTGTACGAGAGAATGAACAAATAAAAAGCGAAACGAATATGAACACAATAGATTTTAAATCAGTAGAGAACCACGTAATAAGTTTACGTGGGCAAAAAGTAATTATAGACAGTGATGTTGCAGAATTATATGGTGTGGAAACGAAGCGTATCAACGAAGCTGTAAAAAACAATTTGGAAAAGTTCCCTATTGGTTATATAATAGAGATGAACGAAGATGAGAAAACTAAGGTAGTCGAAAAATTCGACCACCTTAGAAAAGTGAAATATTCACCAGTATTACCAAAAGCCTTTACCGAAAAAGGGCTTTATATGCTTGCTACAATTCTAAAAAGCCCAAAAGCCACACAAACCACTCTGGCAATCGTAGAGACTTTTGCCAAAATACGCGAACTCTCGCATACTGTAGCCGAACTCTCTTCCTCTCCAGACGAATATACGCAGAAGAACTTAATGCAAAAGAGCGGAGACATAATAGCAGACTTGTTAGGAGAAGATATGCAAACCACAGATACAGAAACAAGCATCGAACTAAACTTTGCCGTCCTGAAATTCAAGCACACTATCAAAAAGCGAAAAGACTAGAAGCAAGAGCATAGAAATATGTTGCGCTGTATTGGGATATGCAAAATGGGAGAAGTTCCAAAATGTAATAGACAAAGCAAAGGTTGCTTGCGAGAACGCAGGAGAACAAATAGCATACCATTTCCACCACGTGGGGAAAATGGTCGGTATTGGTTCAGGGTCGGAGCGTAGACTAAAATTAGAAGAGAAGAAAAGAAGCAAAAAACAGAAACGAGAAGGAACGCACCATCAAAATACTCATGGAAAGGAAATAAGAAGATATGACA
>JAVVVP010000039.1:0-20334 GCA_036652575.1 Bacteroidaceae bacterium | reverse complement strand
TAGAAAAGAAACCGCTACGTTTCGGCGAAAAAAGCACGGATGCCGATTTAAAAATAAAAAAAAGAGGCGCTGAGTGGTTCGTAGTTTGAAAGAAAACACCTTTCGGATAGAATTAGAAATGGGAAAAAGTGTTATTCGAAAAATGCACGGGGATAAGTTTCGTTGATTGTACGCCTCTGCGAATAGGTCGCAATCAACGTATGCACATACACAAGGAATTCAAGGGAATCACAGCATATGGTAAAGGATCTATGGAATATATATATGTAGGGGGGGGGGAAGGGTATGGTTGAATTTCAGCCCCCCTTAGAGCGCTAGATGACAAAACGAGGAATCACCAGAAAAAGCGGTGATTCCTCGTTCCGTTGCAACAATAGTTAGAAACGCCACGCGATGAAACGTGTGGTTTTATAACCTTGCGACATTTTGACGATGCGACACTCGGCCCCCATCTTCTTGGCTTCCTCGTAAAGAGGTGTGACCGTGCTTTCACGAAAGACATAAGAGGTAAACCAACCTACTTGATGCGCAAAGCGCTGACTTTCTATCATCATATCGGTCAGAAAAACAAGTTCCCCACCCTCGCAATACAATTCATTGCTCTCACCGCCAAAATTAAGAGGCTGCTTTTGATCCTTCCGATAGGATGCCGTGAGCTCCTGATAGTCGGATTGCTCCGCTGTATCGTAGAACGGTGGGTTACAAAGGGTTAAATCGTAGTACTCTCCAGGAAGAATAATATCCTCGAATTTATGTTTGGGATTGGGCTGTAACCGCAACTCGATTTGATGAGCGAGCACTGGATTACACGTTACGATTTTCTTTGCATTGAGCAGCGAATCGGCATGGATGTCCGAACCTACGAACGTCCACGCATATTCTCTACTGCCAATAATGGGATAGATACAATTCGAACCCACGCCAATATCTAAACAATGACAAGCTTTATCTTTGCAGGATTCGCCATTGGGCAAGGGTAAATCGGAAAGGTAATGAATATAATCGGCACGTCCTGGTATGGGTGGACAAAGAGATGTGGGAGGAAGCGCCCAATAAGTGATACCATAATAGGCCTTCAGAATAGCCTTGTTCAGCGCTTTAATGGCATGAGAATTATAATAATCAATGGTAGCTTCGCCATCGGCATTGAGATGAACAAACTTGCGTAGCCCTGGATTGGCTAGCGTGAGATCGTTAAAATTATAAGGGGCGTTGTGTCGGTTCCGACTGTGCATTTGTTTACGTTCTGGCATAGGTTCAAGTATTTTCTACAAAGATACGCGTTTTCTAAAGGATAGCTCCTTCGTGGATGGATTTATTCGCAAAAGATTCTGTTCAAGAGCCTACTCCGCCTGCGTGGTGTGCTCTTAAAGTTCCTCCACGTCTACTTTTCCAGGAAACCAAGCCCAAAAGTACGAGCCTTGACCTTCTTTGCTCTCAAAACCTATTTTTCCGCCAATGGTATCCATGATGGCTTTGCAGATACTCATTCCGAGCCCTGTGCCCTGTGCAAAAGTATCTAATTTTTCGAAACGTTCAAAGACTTTTCCTTGCTTCTCTTTTGCAATACCGATGCCTGTATCCTCCACCCAGATGGTTACACCTCCATTTTCTACCGTGTAACCCATTTTGATGTAGCCTTTCGGGGTATATTTCACCGCATTCGTAAGAAAATTGGTACCCACTTGCAACGCGCGATTTTTATCCAACACGCAATAACAATGCTTGTAAGATGGCGCTCCATTCAGCAACTGTACCTGGTCATTCTTTATTTTCTGCTGAAAAGCCAGATACGTATCATTAAAGATCGTTACAATATCCTCGCGCTTGGCTTTAAATTCCATCATTCCACTTTCTATTTTAGAAAGGTCGAGGATGTCGCCAATAAGACGTAACAACAATTCATTGTTTCTTGAAATAATGCCCATATATTCCTGACGATCCTTTTCTTCCTCGGAATTGGAAAGTAGTTCAGAGAAACCAACAATCGCATTGAGCGGTGTACGAATTTCATGACTCATATTGGCAAGGAATGCACTTTTCAAACGATCACTTTCCTCAGCGCGTTCCTTTGCTTCTTTCAATTCGCTTTGCACTTTGACGCGCTCCGTCACATCTTGATAGGTTCCAATGATATACCGATGTCCGTCCGCTGTTACCAAAAGTGTTTTGGTGATCTCTACGTTCAACTTTTTTCCTTTCCAAGAGAAGGGGATAAGCATTCGCAGCGTAGCACCATCCATAGAGATGGCTTGTTCATCGGCTTTATTAAAGAATGGTATCACCGACTCCTCTAAAAGTTCAGCATGATTTCTACCGATAAAGAAGCTTTGTTCTTCGCCATGGATGCGTGCAAATTCATCGTTCACGATCATAAACCGATTGTGATCATCTACATCCTTTATATAGATGCCACAAGGTATATGGCGAAGGATTTCATTCAACAGTCGAGAAGCCTTTTCGCTTTTCAATTTAGCCGTTTCTAATTCCTGCTGCAAGTTTTTATGCTCCTCTATATTGATATAGAGTCCGTGTATTTGCTTATGCCGTACTCCTTTTTCGGTTATGGATTCTATGGCACCTCGGCATTCCCACCATTTATAAATTCCAGTATGGTTGAAATCGATGCGATGTGACAACGTTATTTCACCCGTATCTTGCTTCAAAAAATCAAAAATAGATTGTAGATAGTAGGCTTGCTCTTCTGGATGGATTCTTTGAGCCAAGGCTTCAAACGAGGAGAGTTGTTGACGGTCACCACCCGTAACCTCAAAATTATCATCAAAATGGATCACCTTATTCCGAAGGTCACAACTCCAAGTAAAAGCATTGAGTTCCGCAATCGAGCGCGTGAGATTTTTAGAACGGCGTTGTAATAAATTTTGCTCGCTCACATCCCATCGAACAATGAGAATCATCTTCTTGTTATTTCTCCAGACGACGTGTTTTTTCACAATCATTTCATAGTGTCTTCCATCAATCAGGGTGATCTGCTCAAGTCCCATGTAAGGCTGTTCCGTTTCATACACTTGGCGATCGGTTGCATTTATTTGTTCTGCCAATTCAGGTTCTACTACACTTTCTGTGGTTTTAAACGTTGCATCGCCGAATAAAGAGACACTGGCTGTATTCCAATAAATATATTTTCCTCCGTTTTCATAATCCTTAATATGAACGGGGACGGGGATGTCATTCAACACAGACGTCAGAAATTCCTCTTTTCGGTAAAGTTCCATCTCCCGTTGCAATTTCTCTGTAACATCTTGCAGATATCCCACGATTTTAAGTACAACCCCCTTCTCGTCCATTTCCGAAACCATCATATTTAGATCGAATATTTTATCGTATATGCCTTTCACATCGTAACGAACACGCACGTTTCCGATCTCTACTTTTTTATCGCATAGATTTTGAAACATGGTCCTCAGTGGTTCGCGGTCTTCAGGATGAGTATGTGCTATCGTAAAATCAAAACTTACACCATTTTGTATCATATCGAAGACATCGTAATCGCTCTTCATTTCAGGAGCTGTAATGAATAAACGTTGTGTTGTGATATTATAGAGAATGGGCACAATTCGACTCACGGCTATAGCTTGCTGCAACATTTTATTGCTGCTCCTTATTTTTTGATTCAGTTCCACCCATTCTGTATTGTTTTTCCAGAAACCTGTATATTTAACCACCTCTCTTTTTGCATCCATGATGGGAGTACCCGTAATGGTTTCGTGTTGCCACGGATGGGATTTATCCTTTCGCACCCGAATGTTTTCAGAAAAAGATCGGTTTTCCCGATTGTTCATCATCTCGGTTATCTTTTGCAACAACGGCAAATCAACAGGATGTACATTTGGATAATATGCGGCAGTCGTCAAACAATCCATTTCCTCCGATAATTCAGAGTTTGACAAGAAGTAATATTGAGTGGCACAATCATAACTCCATTGGGTGAGCCCTCCGCTCTTGATGGCAAGATTCGTTTTGTAACGATATTCTTTCAGCTGTTGTGTTTTAAGATAGTTATCGGTAATGTCTTCGATCGTTAAAACGAAGCGATCGATATGACCGTCCTCATCACGAAGTTGGATCACGGAGGCGTGAAGATAAGCAGGCTCCATGGCAAGTTCATGTGTTTTGTCTGTCGCTGTGGCGCGAAATATAGAGGCTTCCACAATCGTTGAAAACTCTTCTCCGTTACGAATACGTTCTTTAAAAAAATCCTTTACATCTTTCCGATCATAGAAATTCAAAGGATTCGACAGGCGCGCTTTCAAATCCTTTATGCCCAGCATTCTACACAGCGCGTCGTTGAGAAACTGCGGCATTCCATCGCGAGAGCAAACCAAGACACCGATGGACAAAGAACGTAATACAGTATAATTTTCATCGTAAAGCAATTGTATTTTACGCGTGGCTTTTTGCACTTGACGGCGCGTTAAAGCAAGTAGCACCATCACGAGTAAAAAGACAACGCCCACCGACAGGGTTAATTCTTTCCAATAACGCAGCAAAAACGGTTCTTCATATCCACCGAACCATCGTTGGGTGATTTTAGAATAAATACCTTTTTCCTTGATGCGGGTCAACCCTTGATTCAGAATCGCAATCATGCTATCCTTGTCCGCTTTACCCACCATACAATAATTCAAAACGGGTGTGTTCATCGGGTGTAGCTCTAAATTATCTAACCCGTTTAAATGAATCAGGTATTGGGCTATAATATTAGAACAGATGGCGGCATCGCATTCCCCTCTCGACAACCGAATGAGTCCAACTTTCATATCATCTAGGAAGATGCTATTGGATAAGAGATCAAGACCCTTTTCTTTCTTTATTTTTTTGAGCAGCGTTACAATAGTGGACATTTGCAACACGGCTACTTTTTTCCCTTCTAGCTGCTGAACCGTTGACAGAGAATCACTTATGCGACTCACTATACAAATATTCAGATAAGCATAGGGATTCGAGAAACGATGCATCTTTGCCATCTGAGGCGTATAACTTAACCCCGAAAGAAAATCAGCACGACCTGTTTCAAAGTCATCCATCGTCTTATGCCACGTTTGCAAAGTGATGGAATAAGGCAGACGCAACTCATTCATAATAGCGCGTATGACATCTACATTAAAACCATCGGCATCCCCGTCTTCATTCAAAAATTCATAAGGAGGAAACGAGGCATCCCCTACAAAACGAATAGGAGAGAGCGTTGAGGAATGAGTGTTTTGAACCCAAACGCCACTAAAAAAGAGGAACGTCACGAAGAAGAGCACCGTTCTTAACCTCATATCTTTTATTTATCGGGTCGTCTTAATATTTTGCTACAATCGCCAAGAGTTCGTCTTTTTTTAAAGGCTTTGTGATAAAATCATTGCAGCCCGCCTCAAACGCATTCGCTCGATCGGAATCGAACGCATTGGCCGTAACCACCACAATGGGTGTCGTGAAATGAAGCTGGCGAATGAGACGGGTTGCTTCGAGTCCATCCATTTCGGGCATTTTCATATCCATCAGTATTAAATCAAACGCTCCTTCTTGCATGTATTTCACCGCCTCTACGCCATTCATGGCATGCGTCAACTGGTGCGCTTTTAAAATGTGTTTTACAAGTAGATAATTACTATCGTTGTCTTCTGCTACTAAAATGCGCTTTGAATCATTACCGCTTGTGCTTGTTGTTTCATTCATAGTCTTTCGTTTTTTATACTCTTTCCATTCGTGAACTTCATCAGATGCTTCAGAAAATCGATCAATAGAAAGTTCTGTAGAAACCAATCTAATGCATCCTTCACTTTTTTCACCTATACACAGTACAAAGATATAAAAAAAAAGAACAAAAGCGCACTTTAAATTCTTTTTTTTGTCCTCTCGACGAGTTTAAACCCTTTTTTAAAAAAAACGAACCTTATCGGTCGATGCTTAGGACTGACAAGGTTCGTTTTTTTACCACAAGTGGTAAGAGCAACACGTTTTTTAATTCACCGTTATAGTCTGTGTCTGTTGTCCTTTTTTAACCACATAACTACCTGGCATCACTTCAAACAAGCAAGAACCGTTTATGCAACTTTTTGCAATCTGTTTTCCATCGATGGTATAGAGGAGAACTTCTTCTGCCCCCTTTGCTTTCACAAGTATACCATGATTTTCTACAAAGGCAAAGCGCTCTACCGTTTCCTTGTCCTCCGTAGCGTGGATGGACAACACTTCGTAATCGGCAGTGAAATGAACGGGCTCAGAAACGGTAAATTCATATCCGTTCACAGCATTGTATTGTGCCGTGATGTTGACACCATTTGCATAGAACGCTTTGAGCTGAAAACCTTTTTCAGGAGTTACTTTGGCACAAAGTTTGGTTCCTGCCACCACTTTAGAGCCTAACTTAACCGTCTGCCCCGCACCATCGGTAAGGCTTATGGTACCGCCAATATGATGCTTTTTGTAGTGTCGAACATAATCAATCCGCATTTCTACGGGTAAAGTCGAAGGATCTACATTTCCTGGCCACGGACCCGCAAGTTGCATATCCATCAAGAGGTAGAAAGCACGGTTGTAAGGGAATTGGTCTTTCACTCCCGTACGAGGATAAACAAGCCGTTTCGATCCGTTAACAAAGAAGTTTAACGTGTCTTGCAACATTTCTACGCTATACGTATTCCACGTTGTTTTATCGATTCTAGTCGTCGAACTTTTCGGAGGTGTCGTTCCACCATTTACCGTATATCCATTATGCGCTGTTTGATAAACAAGGTTATCGTAGTTGAGATGCTCCATAATGTCGATTTCGCCTAAATAGGGCCATGGACCATTCTCCGCAGGCATCATCCAAATGGCAGGCCAAGCGCCTTGTGCCGAAGTGTATTTGGCACGAATTTCCACGCGTCCACCTTCAAATGTTTTTTTATCCTTTGAATAGACACCACCGCACAAGTACGGACGCTGATCTGTTGCATCGAACGTATTGTTCTTGCCCCGAAGTATTAATTCTCCCTTGCTCATTCCAAACAGAGCATCGTTGGTCGACATATATTTAAGCCAAGCAGGAGGTGGTGAATAAGTTGCAGGAGGTATTCTGGTCCACGAATTTGTATCGAAACTCGTTCCGTCAAAATTATCTTCCCAATCAAGTTCGTAATTTCCCTCTTTGTTGTCCGCACTGACTCCATAACGCCGAACGGGTAGCGGTCCGACACGCAACGTAAAGTCGACAATACAACCCACATTCTTTGCTATATCGGCGGTACCACAAGGATCCACTGAATCCCAGTCTATTTTAAAGCGAACGCGATAGTCGCCCGCTGCAAGCGTGGCAGGTAGTGTAAAGGAGGGCACTGACGAAGAAGTCACTCCCGCACCTTCTTCCGCTTTTTTTCCCAAACTATTGAGGCCATTGAGAAAAGAGAACGACACCACCTCATCGCCCACCGCTGGATAGCCGTTATTACTCATTTTTTGCGCAAACGTGCCATCGTTGTTGTAATCTATAAATAGATAACCATGCATCCAACCTCCATTCCATATTGCAGAGGGGGTCACCGTAGCCCCCGCCTCGGCAAGGATTACCTTATTCGTGCAATCATAATACACGGGACTTTTGCCTCCTGCTGCTTGGATGTCGGAGAGCGTCAAGACATCGCCATTATCTGTGGTCACCGTCAAACTGCTCAACGAACGCCCCGCAGCGCCATTACAATTCCCTTCGTATTTACAATACTCCGTTGTCGTCAATCGGGTACGCTTTGCCGCGTTTAAATCACTCGCTTGAAGAGTTCCTGCCAGTAAACAGAACACAAGCGCATAACATTCTTTTTTCTTCATTTTTTTAATCGTTGTCGTTATCTAAGATGCAAATATACGTTTTTTTAACGGAGCGAAAAAAGCATTTCCGTACTTTTTTATACAAAAAGGTCTGTCGTTCACCGAGAAGAACGTTTTCTATAAACGGAAAGCAGCAAATCCGTAAATTCGAGATTTGCTGCTTGAAAGGTATCGCTCGCGCTACGAGCAAGACGTGGACTGGATTAGAATAGATAACCAACTTGTGCCTGCCATGTATTGGTCTTAAAGCTGCCGATGTCGCCCTCAAACTCTTTTCCAAATTTGCTAATCGAGAAATTGTAACCCACGCCGACCTGAAGATGTCCTAAGAGTTTCACACCCGCACCCACATTCCAAGTAACGTTACTTTTTTTGAGTTGATAATCATTTGCCCAATTCTTAGAACCCACAGGAAAACCAAACTGTGGACCCGTTGCAACATAGATGGCCGCCATATCACCTAGACCAAACTGATAACGTAGGTTCAAAGGTATCTCGAAAGAACGAAGTGTTTTCGACTGAGACAACCCGTCTTCCTTTGCGCTTAGTTTGCGTTGATTGTACTCCAAAGCTATATCCATGCCAATGCCTATAATCGGCACCGTAAACTCTATTTTCGGTCCTACATACCAACCCGCACGATTGTTTGAGTCGAAATTGGACGAAGCATTTTTGAACGACATTTCACTAAGATTTAAACCGGCTACAATGCCATACTTTAATTGAGCCTTTGAAGGCATTGCCCATGCAAGGGTAAGCACCAACAAAAAGGCACTTATTGATTTCTTCATCATTTTATTTATTTTAAGGGTTTGTATTAAGAGAAGAATTGATTCTTTTTTAATTCACCGTTACGGTCTGCGTCTGTTGGCCTTTTTTGACTACGTAACTACCAGGCATTACGCGAAACAAGCGAGAACCGTTAATGCTGCTTTTGGCGATCATTTTACCCTCGGTGGTATAGATGTAAACCTCTTCGGGTTGCATTGTTTTCACTAGTAAAGCTTGATTTTGAACAGACACGAAACGTTCCGTCGACTCCTCTTTCACAGTAGAGTGAATCGAGGACACTTCATAATCGGCACTAAAACGAACGGGTTCAGATACCTTAAAGACATATCCTTTTACCGCATCGTATTGCGCCGTAATGTCCACACCATTCAAGTAAAAAGCATTGAGTTCAAAACCCTCTTCGGGAGTTACTTTGGCACAGAGTGTTGTCCCCACAGCCAACTTAGAACCTAACTTCACCTTTTTACCGTACTGATCCGTGATGCTGATTAGACCACCGATGTAATGCTTTTTAAAGTGTCGAACATAATCGATCCGCATTTCTACGGGCAAAGTCGAAGCATCTACATTTCCTACCCAAGAGCCTCCCAATTGCATATCCATCAAGAGAAAGAAAGCACGGTCGTAAGGAAATTGATTTTCGGCACCCGAACGCGGATAAAAAAACGTTTGCTGATTGTTTACAAAAAACTTCAACGTGTCTGGAAGAAGCTCCACCGCATACGTATTCCACACTTCTTTGTTTATGCTTACCGTTGTACTCTTCTGAGGCGTATTACCTCCCCCATTTACATTGTCAATCGTATACTTATTATGCGCTGTTTGATACACCACATTCTCATAGTTTAGATGCTCCATAATGTCGATTTCGCCCAAGAGAGGCCATCCGCCTTTTTCCTCTGGTAGCATCCATATAGCAGGCCAAACGCCCCTTCCCGATGTGTATTTGGCACGAATTTCCACGCGCCCGCTCTTAAAGGCTTTTTTATCCATGGAATAAACGCCACCGCACAAGTAGGGACGTGAATCCTTTTTGTCGAACGTGTTGTTCATCCCCCGAAGTATTAATTCCCCGTTATCCATACCAAACAAGGCTGAATGCGTCGACATATATCGGCACCAATCAGAGGGCGGCACTTCGGGTATGATGCGGGTCCACGTTTTTTCATCAAAACTCGTTCCGTCAAACTCATCTCTCCAAACTAATTCATAATCACTTTCTTTGTTGTCGGCATTGACCCCATAACGCCGAACGGGTAGCGTCCCTACACGCAACGTAAAGTCGACCATAGAACCCACATGCTTTGCAATGTCTGGCGACCCACAAGGATCCACAGAATCCCAATCTATTTTAAAGCGAACGCGATAGTCTCCCGCGGCAAGCGTAGCAGGCAACGTGAAAGAGGGCATAGCCGAAGGACTCACCCCCGCACCTTCTTCGGTGGGTTTCCCCAAACTATTAACGCCATTGAAATAAGAGAACGACACCACCTCATCGCCCACGGAGGGATAGGTATTATTGCTCATTTTTTGCGCAAACGTACCATCGTTATTGTAATCTATAAATAGATAGCCGTGCATCCAGCCACCATTCCATTTCGCAGAGGGGGTCACCGTAGCCCCAGCCTCGGCAAGGATCACTTTATTCGTGCAATCATAATACACGGGGCTTTTGCCCCCTGCTGCTTGGATGTCGGAGAGCGTCAAGACATCGTCATTGTCCGTGGTCATCGTCAAGCTACTCAACGAACGCCCCGCAGCGCCATTACAATTCCCTTCGTATTTACAATAGTCCGCCGTTGTCAATCGGAGGCGTTTTGCAGCCTTTAAATCACTCGCCTGAAGGACTCCTGCCAGTAAACAGAACACAAGCGCATAACACTCTTTTTTCTTCATGATTTTAATCGTTGTGGTTATCTAAGATGCAAATATATCATTTTTAACTGAATGAAAAGAGATTTTCGCTCTTTTTTTTCAATCGCACCAAAATCAAGCTCATGCCATTCGGTTGAAAGAAAGAGGGGAAGGCCACTTGAGTCCGTTTCTTTTGATGGGCTTTTTTCTGACCTTTTCATCTGAACCCGTTCCGAATTCTTGCCCATCAAAGAAAACGAACCAAAAGTTTTTCCATCTCGTTGTTTTTTTGTTCCTTTGCGAATAGCAATTATTAAAACACAAGAATATGAAGATTTCACACATTGAACACATCGGCATCGCCGTAGAAAGCATTGAAAAAGCATTGCCTTATTTTGAGAACGTATTGGGATTAAAATGCTACGCGATAGAGGAAGTAGCAGACCAAAAAGTTAAAACGGCATTTTTGAAATGCGGCGAAACAAAACTAGAACTCTTAGAAGCGACAAGTCCAGACAGCACCATCGCTAAATACATTGACAAACGAGGTGAAGGCGTTCATCATGTAGCCTTCTGCGTGGAAGATGGCGTAGCCAGTGCCCTTACCGAAGCCGAAACAGCGGGCGTACGTTTGATCGACAAAGCTCCTCGAGCTGGCGCAGAAAAACTTAGCATCGCCTTTCTACACCCCAAGAGCACCATCGGCATTCTGACCGAATTGTGCGAGCACTAAACTTCTGTTTTTTAGAATTCCATTGGAACCCTACCCACTTTATCAGGTTGGTAGGGTTTCTCTTTTTGCCGAGAGAAGAAAGAAAGGTGGAGCGTCCCGCTCTCTAAACGCCCGAATGCCCCAAAAGTATTCTAAAAACTTCTGGGGCATTCGAATGTTTTGTAAAAAGCCAAGCGAACAGAGCGTTGTACGGATTTTTCAATTAATGACGCTGCCGACGAACACTGATACGAGGCGATGCACTCGAAGAGTTGTTTTTGGGTTTCGATACCTTTTTCGTGGTACTAGATGACGAGCGACGAGAGGAGTTACGACGACGAGAGGTCGTGGCTTTCTTCTCTTTTTTCGTTGAATCAAGAACCAGTGAATCCGAAACGAGAGGCTTTGGCACCGAATCCTTTCCCCAAATATGACGTTCAAAGTCGGTAAATTCCTTTTCTATCCGCTTTTGTTCCTTTGTCATCGAAGAGTCGGAGCGACAATAGTCTGCCAATAATTTGCCTTGCAAGTTGGTGGTTTTGTAAATCTTTCCTTCGTAGCGATTGAGTGCAAAGTAATCCTCCGCAGAGAGCGTGGCAGCATTGTTCAAGTTACTGCCCATCAACGATAGTTTTGCCAAGAAAGGACTCACCTCGTCATACTTCACCCAAAAAAGCGGATAAGTTTGAACCGATTCACCCCATTCATCCGAACGCTTCATAAGGGGGCAAAGTGCCGTAACCTTTACGTGATACGTGGTGGTTCGTTGGTCAAAATAAGAACTCTCCTTGATGTAATAGCCGCGCACCTCTGACGATGGAATATCACTATCATTCACCCGAATGCGCCCATCTTTACTTTCGTACAGGATATGGTAACGATCCATCAGTTCCTTTACTTTCACTTTGTTTTTCTCTGAAAAATTCTCATTGCCATCCAGCGTATAGTCGTAGGCGCTGATCTGTCCCCGCAAAATGAGCTTAAAAAGATAGGTAAAGAGGCTTTCTTTATCGTCCGTTGGTTCAACTGGATAATAAAGCGTAGCATTGGCATCTTTGGTCAAATCGAGCGAACGATACACATCGCGGCGCCACACCACATCACTCGGCATCTCTGCCGCGGTAGGATATTCACGTTGAGCTCGCTCAGAAAGTGTATTTCTGGAGCCCGCTTTTTGTTCTTGCGCTTTTTGCGCGGCAGCCTGACGACGTGCAGGCGGCTGTGCGATGGAGTAGGTTGCCAACCCTGTGGCAAGTAAAACGAAAAAGAGACGTTTCATCGTATAGTTGTTTTTTTCTTGTTCTAATTAATAATGACTTGCAAAGACTGTGGCAATCGGCGTTCGATACCATCGGGACCTACCGCACGAATCTTATTGATATAAAATTGCTTCCCGTGACCTAGGCGGCGGAAGATGTCCTTCTGACGTTGCGTAAATTCCGAAGAAGTAGAGATTTCTGGAACCACATTTCCCATATTGTCGAAGAAGGTGGTTTCAAAACCCAACACACGGAAGTTGATGTCGAGCAATCCGTCATCGATAGAGGCTCCAATGCCTGGCGCCGTGAGCAATTGCGATTTAGAAAACATTCTACCACCTCCCACATAGTGTATCTCGTTCCCTTTGTCATCCTTATAAGCGATATAAGCTGTAGGATCTGGCAATTTACGCACGCGGAACGTAAACTGACCCATTTCCTGAATATGTCCGTTCATATCGGTACGAATGGTAATCACGGCATCCTTGCCCACACTGGTAGGACGCGCAATAAATTTGCCAGCTCCCACCGCCGTGAGCGAACCGCCCGTCATCGAGGCGAGCACCTTGTTCGTAGGCACACCTGGAATAGAAACACTCATCGGGTTGCTATACCCCGCATAGAGCACATTCATTAAATCTGCCGAGACCGTTGCCGAGGGGGCTACCACCGTATATTTCTGCGCAAAGTTGCGGCGAAGCAGGTCGCCCGAACCATTGGGCATCTGAATGTAACCATTAAACGTAAAATCGCCCGTACGTCCACACGTGAACGAATACAAACCGTTCGAAGTATTTATTTTCCTTCCACCGATAAATATCTGAGGGCGCATCGTAGTGTCCACCGCTGCCATTATGATACGTGCCGAGAACTGTCCGCCCTGTACAATGGTTTGTGAGTTCGGAATCACATACGCTTCGAGCGCATTCACTCGCACGTCTTTCACGTCAATATTGCTGACCAACGTATGGAGCACCTCGCCTTCGGCATAACGCACATCGCTCTGAAGTTTGGTAAGCAACGTGGTCGCTGCCGCCACGGGCATATTCTCAAACATATATTCTTGCCAATTACGTCCCAGCATTATATCTTTGCGAGGCACGCTTGTACTTAAATTGCTCTTGATGATACTACGCTGATCTTCATTCTTTACCATCGCGAGAATGCGCTCCCGATAGCGAAGGATGGCACGATACAGTTTTTCGCCCTTCTGTGGGTTCGACTCTAACATCACTTTTGCAGCAGCATCTAAATCTTCTTTATTTTGGATGTTCTTCAAATTTCCTTTTTCGCCATCTGCCTTCTTTACAATCTCGATTTTTAATTCCTCTGCAAGATAGAACAAAGAATCCGACATTCGCTTCACGTAACGCGCTTTGTCAAACCATTCTTTCACCTTGACGGGGTTCGCCTTCAGTTGGTCATCAAAATTACGATACAGCCCCTCGTTTTCTTTGTTCGCATTGGCGGTGGTACGATTGAGACTGTCCTCAACAAGCGAAAAGCCATTGAGCACGTCCGAAGACACATTGAGTGCCAACATCGCCATCAGCACTACGTACATCAGGTTTATCATCTTTTGCCGAGGTGATACCGGCCTTTTCTTTACTCCCATTCTACTCTATTTCTTCTAAGGAAATTTATTCTACACCCGCAGCACCTGCGGCATTCTTCATATTGACGGTAAGCGCCTTGATCATTCTACTATAAACGCCATTCAGTTCTTCTATCTGCTGTGCCATCCGGCGGGTTTGCTCATTGATTTGGTCGATAGTACCCACTTGCGCACTAATGCTCTTGAGTTGTACTTCATACACGGTATTGATGCCCGTCAGGGTGCGGTTCAAGTTCACCATTTCCTCACTGTCTGTGGTGAGGCGCGCACTCTGTGCTTCCACCCGAGCCAACGTTTCGGTCAGGCTCTTTAGTTTTTCTACGTAAGCTTGCGAAGCCTCTTCGAGTTCTGGGTTCACGGTGGCTTGCGCTTGTTGCACAAGGAAACCGTTCGATGCCACCGTGGATACGGCGATAGGTGCAGATGCGGGTGTTGCCTCGGTGTTTCCCGTGCTAGCGGCAACGGCATTACCCGTCAACCCGCTGATAAAAAGGGTGCCACCGCCTTGTACGCCCGTGAGTGTGGGTGCGGGTGTGGATTCTGCTCTTTCCACTTCGTTGCTCTCCTCGTCGTCGGTGTCTTCGTCCTCGTTCAAGCCGAGTCGTGCAGCAATTTCTTCATCCGTTTCGTAATCCTCAGGAAGTTCCTTGCCTTGCTCTTTCTTGTCAAACGGACGATCGAAAGCAGAAAGAAAGAACACGACGACTTCTGTTCCCATACCGATAAAAAGCATCAGGTTGGCTCCCGATAAATGGGTAAGTTTAAAGAGCGTACCCAAGATGACAATGGCGGCACCCCAGGAATAGGCATAATTTAGGAAAGTCTGACCAGGCACACTGTCCATCCAGTGTTGCAGACGTACAACGATATTTATCTTACTAGTACTCATAATGATAGTCTTTACTTGTTCTTACTTGTTGTGTTTGCCAAAGAGCGTACGCAGCGGAAACCGACATACGAGCGTGGCTGATTTTGATATTCATAACTACGCCAAGCGGAACGTATAAACGATTCGGGATCTTTCCACGAACCCCCACGAACGCTTTTCTTTTTGAGGCGATACGAGTCTTCGATTGCCGCATTATAGGTCAACTCGGGGTTTAAGTCGCTCATACTTTTTACGCCAGCTTCGGTATAGACAGTGCTCGTCCATTCTGCCACGTTACCTGCCATATCGTAGAGCCCATTGCTATTGGCTCCGTAAATACCCACTTTCGAACTGATCAAGTTACCGTCTTGCGTATAGTTGCCTCGGTCGGGTTTAAAGTTGGCAAAGAAGCAACCTTTGTCATTCTTCATATCCGTTATTTGCCAGGGGAAAGGGTTGCCTTCTTTACCCCGTGCGGCATATTCCCATTCCACCTCTGTCGGTAGGCGATAACGCTGTATTTGACGCGCTTCCTTCCCTAAACCTCGAAGCAGATAGTCCGTGCGCCAAGCACAAAAAGCGGTGGCTTGTTCCCACGTAACGCCCACCACGGGATAATCATTATAGATTCCCGTTGAGAAATAGAGTTTCATATAGGTTTCGTTGTTCGCATTGGGAAAGTCGTTCACCCAGCACGTGGTGTCGGGATAAACATTGATAATATAGGTGTTCAAGAAATCATACAAACTAGACAACGGCCGTGTCACCGTTTGACGCACAATTTCGCCATTATCGTCCAAATAAGCGGTGTCTTTCGAGATCATCACGGTTTCGTTCGCATTGACGGGACGATCGGTATTCAAACTACGCTCGCTCGGGTTTAAACGATACTTACGCAGCGCGGCTTTTTCGTAATCGAAGATCTCGTAACGATAGTTCATTTGTTTGTGGTCGAGCATTCTACTGCCATCGATGGGGTGATAGGTGTAAACGCTTTCGATTGCCCGCACTTCGTCCTCTGACGGTTTGCGCCAAGGTATAGGCTTCGACCAATTTAGATGAGGCTTCACGGGATTACCCAATTTATCTTCTTCTATTTTAAACGTCTCGTCACCACCATACGAAGGGCTCGCCAAACGTTCCCGAATCAAAGAGTCGCGAACCCAATTCACAAATTGACGATACATCGAATTGGTCACTTCTGTTTGGTCCATCCAGAAGCCATCTACCGATATTTCTTTGGTCGGAATAGCGGAGCCCCACAAACTGTCATTCTCCATTCCTACTTTCAAAAAGCCGCGCTTCACTTGCACCATGCCGTACGGTGTAGGCTCGGTAAAAGTACTTCCTCTATCGCCTGTTACTTCGCCGCCTGCCGATGTTAGACTTTTGCCACCAAAGCAAGACGTAAGGAGTAGGCATGAGAATACGCCGAGTGCTATTGTTTTCCTTGTCTTCATAATTATAATAATCTCACACTTTTGTGCTTGTTTCTTCCTTTTTTATTGATATTCAAATCCACTTGATACATCACGGTCAACTCATGATTTCCACTCTTGATGCCAAGAGCCGAGGTATACGCCTCGTAAGAATAACTGAGGTTCACGCCCTGAAATTTACCTCCCACAAACAGCGTCACCGAGGTTGTCGGACTGTAAGAGGCTCCCCCATAGAGCATTTGATTTTCGTGTTCATACTGCAAACGCCCTGTTACATCGACACGATAAACCGCTCCATCGTACTTTGCAAGCACAGAGGGGTGTATTGTTAAGAACGTAGATCGGAGCTTTATATTGTATCCTGCGGTAAAATAAAATGTAGGATCTATCTTTAATTGATTGGTTTCGCCTAATAAAATCGTAGGAGCCGTGAGGTGTTGTGCCGATAATCCCGCATACCACGAGGGACGCGCATAATAGAGTCCAAAGGCGGCATCGATCTTCGAACCCGACACCGACGACGAGGAAAAAGCGGGATCGTTACTATCCTCTACATCCAATTTGGAACCATCGAACGTTTCGCTCAACATATCGCCTTGCAAGCCCAAACTCATCGTTCCGCCCCATAAGCGAAAATGATAGGCATATTGCAACGAGAAACGTTTGTGCGAAAACAAACCGATCTCATCGTTCAGAAACTGCACCCCCATCCCATGCTTGGCATTGATAAAAAACATCGGAAGGTCTACGCCTGCATACATCGTTTGAGGCGCATTCTCAAAGCCCGACAACTGTGCGCTGTACGCTGCCGTAATGTTGAGCACGGGCTGATGCCCTGCTGTGGCGGGATTAAATTGTGGTTTTAGCATCCAATAATGCGCAAAAGAAGGATCGTATTGTGCGTTGCCATTCTGAACGAGCAAAAAGAATGCCACCACACTGCAAATTATCCATTTGCAGTCTACGAGCTGTTCTAAGGTTTCCTTTTTACGCATGCTATCTTTCTTTAGGGCGTTACCTCTCTCTACACAAAAGAGAGGGCAAACGAATGTCGTTCTTCAAAAAACGGGGTGCCGTGTGCTACCTACGCAAAGGGCGTGAATGCGAACCTCCACGCCCTTTGCTTTTGCTTGTTTAGAGTTTCTGCGGGTTAATACTCGTCTTCATTAAAGAGAAAATCCTCTTTCGTGGGATAGTCTGGCCACACATCCTCTATGGTTTCGTAAACTTCACCTTCGTCTTCAAGCTCTTGCAAATTTTCGATTACTTCCAGTGGCGCACCCGAACGGGTAGCATAATCAATCAATTCATCTTTCGATGCGGGCCAAGGCGCATCTTCTAGTCTTGAAGCTAATTCTAATGTCCAATACATAGTTTTCTCGTTTTACTTAATTATATAAATAGTCAGTCTATCTTATTTTAGGCGCAAAAATACTATTTTAATTAGAATATTATAGAGGTCTGCTATTTATTTCTTGTTTTTTTGCTCTAAAATTCAATTTTCGAGCCAAAGCGAAGAGATAATCAGACAAGCGATTGATATAAACAAGAGCCAGCGGATCTACTTCGCCTTGTTCGCGCACTCCCAACATCCTCCGTTCGGCACGCCGACAAACCGTGCGACACACATGACAGATCGCAGCAGCACGCGTGCCTCCAGGTAGAATAAACTGGTGCAACGGTGGCAAATCGGCATCTAACACGTCTATCGCGACCTCGAGTTCTTTGATGTCTAAAGGAGTCAACGGTTTCGCATACGGTTGGCCTTCGGGACTTGCCAAGCTGGCACCTATGGCAAATAGCTTGTTTTGGAAGTTCACCACGCAAAAACGATCGGAAGAAGGGGTGGAAGGGGGGAGGTACGCAAGGAGTAACCCGAGCTGCGAATTGAGCTCATCAATCGTGCCATAGGCTTCGAGGCGAACATGCGTTTTCTCTACGCGCACACCGCCTACCAAACTCGTTGTGCCATCATCGCCCGTACGGGTGTATAAATTACTCTTTTTCATGGTTCTAAATCGTTTAAAAGGGGAGTTATCTCGTTTAAAAATTCACTTTATAAGGTTGCTTATGACGGCTGCGGTCAAAGAACAGCAGACCGACCTCATACAAATCAAACGTAATGCCGACACGGGGGTCTTGCTGCACCTGTTGCCACCACCTACGGCTCGCTTTGGTGCGATGTATTCCTGCCACCACAAACAAACTGCGTTCCGTGGCGCGCGCCATCAGTCCTTCAAACGCGTTCAGGTCCTGCGGCACTTCGCTGCTATACAAGAGCCCAATCGGAGCAATGCCCTCGAGCTGCCCCTCTTTCGCCGTCCAACAGCCTGCATGCAACGCTGCAACCGTCACCGCATCCACCGTGCCCAGCACCAGCACTTGCGCGGGCTGAAACGCATTCGCCAACCGAAACAGCAAACCATCTATTTTACCTGTGGAATGCCGTTCGCCCGCACGCAACGCCTTACGCTGCTCTGCTAACGCTTCATAAGCATAATAAGCGGATGGATTGTACACCACATCGTGTATCAAATTGTAAGCAAACGGTGAGTGCACTCCGTAACCATTTCGACAACGAATACGAGTCAGCCAGACCCATCCTTTATAGAGTTTTAATGCCATACGCTTCATACGAAAAGCAAAAGTACTTCTTTTTTGTTATATACACTTTGCAAAATGAATATCAATGCGTTAAACAATGTTAGAGCCATTGCTTTTTTAGTTCTCAACACTTGCGAATATCGAAATATCCCGTACCTTTGCATCGTGTTTTTCATAGTATTAGATTTAAGGTTAACAAGGTTGGGATACAGCGGTATCCCTTTTTTTTTACACAAAAGTCAACACCGCCGTTTTGTAACCCGCTCAAAAATATCCATTGAAGCCATATGAAAGTAATCGTAGATGACAAAATACCTTATATACGCGAGGCGATCGAGCGTATCGCAAGTGACGTAATTTATCTACCAGGGGCAAAAATAACAAAAGCCGACCTGATAGATGCCGATGCCATGATTATTCGAACACGCACCCCTTGCGATGCCGCCCTCCTCGAAGGAACCTCTATCCAATTTATAGCAACCGCAACCATTGGCTTCGACCATCTGGACACCGCCTATCTGGCAAAAGCGGGCATTCCGTGGAGTAACTGCCCTGGTTGCAACGCCTCGTCTGTGGGACAGTATGTTCACGCCGCCTTCTTGGTGCTACGCGAACAAAAAGGGCTCGACTTAGCCCACCTCACCGTGGGCATTGTGGGCATGGGACACGTGGGCAAAGAAGTAGAAAAAGCCCTACGCCCCTTTGGCTGTCGTATCCTACGCAACGACCCGCCCCGACAAGAAGCAGAAGGGGGCGACTTTGTATCGCTCCACACGCTTGCCGAACAATGCAATGTAATCACCTTTCATACGCCGCTCATCTTCGAAGGCCTTCACCCCACCTTCCACCTTGCGGATAAGGAGTTCTTTGCCTCTCTACGCCATCAACCCGTGATACTCAACGCTGGACGAGGCGAAGTAGTGGACAACCGAGCCATTCTCTATGCCATGGACAAGCGATTGGTCAGCGAGGCCATCATCGATACATGGGAAAATGAGCCCCACGTGGTCACGCCATTACTCGAACGTGCCTTTCTTGCTACGCCCCACATTGCAGGCTATTCTGCCGATGGAAAAGCCAATGCCACCCGCATGGCGCTTCAAGCCTTGTGCACGCATTTTGACCTCAACATCCCCTTTACCATTGTGCCACCTGCCCTACCCGCCTCTTTTTGTCCTTCACCAGATGCCGATACACGGGCGCTCCAACTTTACGACCCTCGCACCGATAGCAACGCCCTTAAAGCGGCTCCCGAAAACTTTGAATACTTGCGTAGCCACTATCCCTTGCGGCGCGAAGCATTATAAAGGAACAACACCTCTCGTGCGTGTCTCGTTCCGAACAGAAGAGGAGGCTTTTACAAGCCTCCTCTTCTG
>JAVVVP010000038.1:0-20677 GCA_036652575.1 Bacteroidaceae bacterium | reverse complement strand
TACTGTGTTTCTTCAGGAAATGTAAAATACAACAAACTCATAATAACCCATAGCTCTGATGAAAGCTTAACGTCTTTTCTTCATACAGGTGTATTCCATTTTACATTCAACGATACTCAGCTCGTGACAGTAGTACAACCATTTGACGTGTATAAAAACAAGAAATATTATGAAGGAGTGCCTCTACCCAAACAAACAGTTGACTTTATCAATAAAATCAACAAAGAAGACAATCCGATTCTACTGATCAGTACGTTGAGAAAATTTTAAGTTGAGGAAATATAAGAAAGAAAATTATTTATACTTCGATTATAGCCGTGCTCGCACTCTTCACGGTGATTATTAGCTACGAGGACGTAAAGCTAACAAAGGACAGGTATATCGAAAAAGAGGCTGGCACGTTGAAGAACTAAATCATCCAAAAAAAAATAAATTGCACTTCTATCTTGAATCTACAATCGCATCCAAGACTACCCCATCCAAGACTAACTGACAAAGAAACCAAAATGCTGAAAAAGATGAATGAAGAAGACAATCCTATCATCCTTGTTATCAATTTGAAAAAATTCTGATCCATAACAATGAAAAAAGAGGTCTTGATATTGCTGCTTCTGCTTACATCCTTCCCAACGATGCAAGCTCAGGACAGTATTGCCGCGCGGAAGCTTGCAGCGTATGCAAAGAATATCAACACGTTTAATGGTCTGTTCCCGCAAGAGAAAGTTTACCTTCATCTCGACAACACAGCTTATTACAAAGGGGAAACGATTTGGTTTAAAGCTTACGTCGTTCGCACTGACTCCTCCGTTTACACCAACCTCAGTCGCGTACTCTATGTCGAGCTGGTCAATCCGTGGGGAGAGGTTATCGAAAAACGAAAGTTATACATCGACAACGGACAGGCTCACGGAGACATTGCACTCACAAAACCTATGGAGGGAGGATTTTATGAAATCAGAGCCTACACAAGGTATATGGTCAACTGGGGAGAAAATGCCCTCTTTTCCAGAGTATTTCCTATCTTTGAAAAGATGCCTCCAAAAGGAGAGTACACAAATAAAACGCATATGGAATTGATGAGTTTGGGCAATCATCTGAGCATATATCGAGGAGCAGCCCCGAGGAAGAAAGAAGAAAAGCACTGCGAAGTGGCCTTTTATCCCGAAGGAGGTGCACTGGTGAAGGGTATTGCCATCCGAACGGCATTCGAAGTGAACAGTAAAGACACCTGCCAAAAAGGACTAGTGACGGGATTGCTTATGAACGAGAACAATGATACTTTGCAAACCATCACAACAATAAGAGAAGGCAGAGGGATGTTTACGTATGCTCCCAGCGAGCAAAAACTAAAACTCGCAATCATCGGGGAAAACAAAGAACTGACGTTTCATCCTTTGCCGAATCCTATCGACACTGGCTGCGTTATAAACGTAAACACAATCTCCGACAAGGAAGTGAAAGTGCAAATAAGCGGAACAACATCGCTATACGGAGAAGTAATGGGACTGACCGTTATGCACAACGGAAATATCTTGTACTTCGATACCATCAGCATTTACGAGCAAACCCGGAAAATCTACTATCAAAAAGAGCGACTGCCTCCAGGAGTAAACCAAATAACGCTTTTTGACAGAAATGGAAGAATCCATTCAGAAAGATTGTTCTTCATCTTCCCTAAAATCGAAAGAGACATCGACACCATTGCATTCAGTCGTTATGACGGAAAACTCCGTCCTTTTTCCAAAGTCCGAATAGAAGCTAAAGCCAAGCCCGAAACCACGTTCTCTTTATCGGTTATGGATACGGAGAAAACACCCCTCACAAACGTACAAAATGAAGCAACTTGGTTGCTTCTTTCATCTGATTTGAAGGGTTTTGTCCGCAATCCAGCATACTACTTTGAGGCAGACGATGTGGAGCATCGGAGTGCGGTAGATCTACTGATGATGGTTCAGGGATGGAGAAGATATGAATGGAAAATTATGGCAGGAATTGATTCCTTCATCAAAAAACAACCGATAGAAGAAAAACTGTATTTGGACGGACGATTGGAAAGTAAAAACAAAAACCTCCCCTTGAAAGGTGTTGAACTGAAAGCAACACTTTATTCTGGCCCAACCTCTATGTCGGGAAAAGCCACCACCATTTCCAAAGGAAGGTTCGGATTCGACCTACCCAACTGTTACGGAAAATGGACCTTACTGTTAAATACAAAGTTGGATGGAGAGGCTGAAAAGTACAAAGTAACCCTCAATCGCCAATTTTCTCCCCCTAAAAGGGATATATCAACACACGAAAACTTCTTTTCATTTCGCGATGTCGTCGTAAAAAAAGAAAAGGAGGAAGACGACTCTATTTGGATTCAACCTCCCCCTCCCGTCAAGACAATCGTATTGGGAAGCGCGAAAGTGGTGAAAAAGAAGAACGACAAGCAACACACTCGCAGAGCGTGGGAAAACGAAGAGAGCGTGGCCCGACTACCAAGTGTGTATTTTAATTGCGAAGAAATAGTAGAAGATCTCGCAGATAAAGGAGAAACAGTACCCAATGCTTACGAATGGTTGCTCAAAAAGGCTGTATTTCATCACGAAGAGAAAGAAAAAGAAAGGACTAGTCTTTGGTTTGTAAACAACGGAAAAGAATTTGCTTTTTTCACTGGAGAGTCAAAGAATGGCATAGCAAGTTGTCCCTACCTATTAGACGACATACGATCTATGTACGTTCTACCTTTTATGAGAGTTGGTAAAGAAACGGGGGATTTAGAGATCCCCCGCAAACGTATGTGGTATGGCGATCTGCGCATATACATTTTTACTCAACACACCACATTGAAAAATATTAAAGGTCTTCGCCGCACTCATTTTCAAGGTTATAACGAACCTCAAACATTCAAGATGAACGACTATAGTGTAATGCCTCCCGAAGAAGACTATCGGCGTACGCTTTATTGGACCCCGAACGTAACGACCGACAAAGAGGGAAAAGCCACCATCGAATTTTGGAACAACTCCACTTGCAGGCAGTTCATCATCTCCGCTGAAGGAATCACCAAAGATGGAACACCAATCGTGTACAGAGATAAATAACAAGGAATATATCAACAAAAAACAATACGTGACTATGAAAAAGAAAATACTATTTACAATCATTCTCTTTGTTGCAACAGCGTTTACATTCATCGCTTGCTATAATAATTTGAGAATAACCAGAGAATAAGAAATGACCAAGGTCAGCGGGGAATTGGAACTCTTGAAAGGAAAAATATGGCAGTATTCGGAAAAGATCAAGATGTAGCTGGCTGAAAGAAAGCTACGTTTGCCGCTCGCCTAAAAAGAGGATCACGCGCCGTTCTCTTCCTCCAACTTTCGTGCTATGTCAAGCGCCGTATATCCTTTTTTACTTTTCGCCACTTCTTCGGGTGTACCACAAGCGACAACACTTCCACCCTTATTTCCGCCCTCTGGACCTAGGTCTATGACGTAGTCGGCGCATTTTATAACATCGAGATTGTGCTCTATAATAAGGACACTGTGCCCTCTTAAGATTAAAGCATCGAAAGCTTCGAGTAATTTTTTAATGTCGTGAAAATGAAGTCCAGTGGTGGGTTCATCAAAAATGAAAAGGGTTGGTGCTACTTTTTCCAGTCCAAGATAATACGCCAATTTGACACGTTGATTCTCGCCTCCCGAAAGAGTACTAGAGGACTGTCCCAGTTTTATGTACCCAAGTCCTACGCGTTGCAAAGGTAACAGCCGCTTTGCGATGCGTTCTTGTTGGTGTTCGGTAAAGAACTCGATGGCTTCGTTGACCGTCATATTGAGAAGGTCGTAAATATTCTTTTCACAGAAGCGTACATCCAACACATCCGTCTTAAAACGTTTGCCATGGCAAGATTCACATTCAAGCACAAGGTCTGCCATAAACTGCATTTCCACCTTAATCGTACCATCCCCCTTACATTCTTCGCATCGTCCGCCATCGGTGTTGAAAGAGAAGAAAGCAGCCGTAAAATCCATTTGCTTGGCTAAAGGCTGTTCCGCCATTAGTTTTCGTATTTCATCGTATGCTTTAATATACGTTACGGGATTAGAACGAGACGATTTGCCAATGGGGTTTTGATCGATAAACTCAACACATTTGATGCTTTTGAGGTCTCCCTCGAGTGCCACAAACTCACCAGGTCGTTCACACACTTCATCGAAAGCACGTTTGAGTCCTCGATAAAGAAGGGTATTGACAAGCGTACTTTTCCCCGATCCACTGACACCCGTCACAACGGTCATTACATTGAGCGGAAACTTCACATTGATCCCTTTCAAGTTGTTTTCGCGGGCACCGATCACCTCTATATAGTTATTCCATGTACGGCGGCTTTTAGGTATTTCTATTTTTTCCATTCCGAGCAAATAGCGGAGCGTATAACTTTTACTTGCATCGACAGAAGCGGGTAAAGGTTCTTTTTTGTTGAAGGTTTTAAAACTCTCTCCTTGATAAACGATTTCTCCGCCTTTTCTCCCTGCATCAGGTCCGATGTCTATCAAGTAGTCCGCAGCTCGCATAATCTCCTCATCGTGCTCTACAACGATAACGGTATTGCCCAATTGTTGCAACTGGCGCAACACGGAAATGAGTTGATGCGTGTCGTGGCTATGAAGTCCGATACTCGGTTCATCCAGAATATAGAGCGAACCAATAAGGCTACTGCCAAGTGATTTAGCGAGGTTGATGCGTTGGCTCTCTCCCCCCGAAAGAGTGGCACTCATCCGATTGAGCGTGAGATAACTTAGTCCCACATGGCATAGCAGATTTAGGCGAGTATTGATTTCTACCAGAAGTCGTCCTGCGATGTTCTGTTCGTGTTCCGTCAGCACCATGTTTTTAAAAACGTTGAGCAACTCCGTAATGGACAGCTCTACGAGATCAGAAATAGAATATCCATCTATTTTGACGTAATCTGCCTGTGGTTTGAGTCGACGACCATAACAATCAGGACACGTTGTTTTTCCTCGATAACGTGCGAGCATAACTCGGTATTGTATTTTGTATTGGTTTACTTCGAGCATCTGAAAGAAAGCATCAATGCTCACTTGTTCCTCTTTTGGCAAGGCTTGTTCTTGCGCATCGCCATGCCACAGAAAATCTTTTTGCTTTCGTGTCAGATTATAATAAGGTTCAAAAATCGGGAAATCTCTACTTTCGGCACGACGTATAAATTCATCTTTCCAAACACTCATTTTCTCGCCACGCCAACAAACCACCGCTCCATCGAAAACGCTTAAGGCAGAGTTCGGCACGACAAGACTTTCGTCAATCCCGATAATACGTCCAAATCCTTCGCATTTAGGACAAGCGCCCACAGGTGAATTAAAAGAGAAAAGAGCATCGCTTGGCTCTTCGAAGTGAATGCCATCCGCTTCGTAGCGAGAAGAAAAAGAATGGGTGATGAGCGCAGGATAAATGCGTATCACACAATCGCCATTTCCTTCAAAGAATGCCGTTTCTACAGAATCTACAAGGCGTTCCACACGATCCGTTGTAGAACTGGCGGTCAATCGGTCAATGAGTAAATAAAGAGGGTGGTTGGCATCGAGCGTGGTCTGTGCATTCGTTTTCAACCAATCCTCGATGTGTACAATTTCACCCCTTACATCTAATCGAGTCAAACCTTGTTTCAAATAGATGTCTAATTGTTCTTGCAAGGTTCGTCCTTCACGAACAAACAGCGGTGATAGCACCGTGAAACGAGTTCCTTCTGGATAAGTCTGTACACACGCCACCACGTCCTTCGGGGTGTGCTGCTTCACTTCTTCTCCACTTATTGGAGAGATGGTTCGCCCGACGCGTGCGAAGAGCAATCGGAGGTAATCATAAATTTCGGTACTCGTTCCAACCGTAGAGCGTGGATTTCGGCTTGACACTTTTTGCTCGATCGCGATAGCAGGCGGGATTCCTTTTATGTAGTCGCACTCGGGTTTACTCATTCGTCCTAGAAACTGACGAGCGTATGCCGATAAACTTTCCACATAGCGTCGTTGACCTTCGGCATAAATGGTGTCGAAGGCGAGCGACGATTTACCAGAGCCCGAAAGCCCTGTGATAACGATAAATTTGCCTCGAGGAATGTCGAGACTTATGTTCTTGAGGTTATTAACGCGAGCCCCTTTAATGCTTATATATTCGTTCATTCTTATAGGAATATGAAGATGGAGAAGAAGAGCTGTGCCCTAAATTATAAGACATTCTACTCTTTTATGCCACAAAGTTAAAAAATATTTTGTACTTTTACGCACGAAATACAGATATTGACTATGAAGAAAATGATTCTTTGGCTTTGCCTCGTGTGCAGCCTCCCCCTTTTTGCCCAAAGTTCCTCCACGCCCAAGCGTGAATTTCGTGGAGCTTGGATACAGTGTGTAAACGGACAGTTTCAGGGTTTGTCGCCCGACAAGATGCGATCGACACTCTCGTGGCAGTTGGATAAACTTCGAGCATGTGGCATCAATGCCATTATGTTTCAGGTGCGTGCAGAAGCCGATGCGCTCTATCCCAGCAAGTACGAACCATGGAGCCGTTTCCTTTCGGGAACGCAAGGTGTGGCCCCTACTCCACTTTGGGATCCCTTAGATTGGATGATAAAAGAGTGTCATGCTCGAGGTATGGAGCTACACGCTTGGATAAACCCTTATCGTGCAAAGACAAAAGGCACCAACTTGCTTGCCGCCACACACCCCTATAATTTACATCCCGATCGTTTCTTTGCTTACGAAGATTTACTCGTGTTTGACCCTGCACGCCCTGAAAATAGAGCGTCTATTTGCACCATTGTAAAGGATATACTAACACGCTATGATGTAGACGGGCTACACATGGACGATTACTTCTATCCTTATCCCACACCAGGAGTACCCATTCCCGACGATGCGTCGTTTGTACAGTATCAAAATGGCTTTACAGATCGTGGAGATTGGCGACGTTACAACGTGAATCTACTTATTGAACAATTGTTTACGACGATTCGCAGTATAAAGCCATGGGTAAAATTTGGGGTAGCACCCTTTGGCATTTATCATAACGCAAAAGACGGCAATCAAGTGCCTGGAAGCAACACCAATGGGTTACAAAATTACGATCAACTCTATGCAGATGTGCTTTATTGGATAAACAAAGGATGGGTGGACTATAACATTCCGCAAATTTACTGGGAAATAGGACATAAAGCTGCCGACTATGACACGCTGATTCGTTGGTGGTCCAAGAATGCGAGCAACCGTCCTCTGTTTATTGGACAAGACGTTGAGCGCACCGTGAAAGCGGCAGATCTAAAAAATCCGAATCAAAACCAGATGCAAGAAAAATATCGTTTGCAACGACTCTTACCCAGTATAGAAGGTAGTTGTCAATGGTATGCGGCTGCGGTAGCGAACAATGTAGGGGGCTATGCAGATGCACTGCAACTGAAATACCATCGCGCGCCAGCATTGCAACCTCTGATGCCCTTTATTGACGACAAAGCACCTCGCAAAGTAAAAGGCGTGAAAGCCGTGTGGACCGCCGATGGGTATATGCTCGTATGGCGCGAACCGAAAGCAAAAACAGAAATGGATAAAGTTTATAACTATGTTGTTTATTGCTTCCGAAAAGGTGAAAAGGTCAATCTCAACTCTCCAGAACACATTGTCACCATTACTCCTCGCACCTACTTTAAACTGCCTTACGTGGACGGGAAACAACGTTTTACGTATGTGGTAACGGCTCTTGACCGATTGCAAAACGAGAGCAAGGCGAAGAAAGCCAAAGCGAAACTATAAGTTCTGCTCCTTTTTTCCCCTAAAAACCAGAGAGAGTTTCAACTTCATTCCAAAAAGCCTCCACCAGAAATACAGTTTTCTGGTGGAGGCTTTTTTGGGAAATAAAGGGCGTTTTACCCTTTTTCTGGTGCGAAACGCTTTACAATACTATTTTTTCAGTTTGCATATAACCGCAACATACGATGTTTATAAGATAAAGACCTTTCTGACGACCTATAGGAAGTTGGAACTCGGAATCTCTTCCTTCTGTGCTCGCAATGACACGACCAGAAGCATCACTAATGGAAATCTTCTTGATATAACCTTCGCGTCCTAAACAACCAATCTTCACCTTACCATTCGCCATCGAGATACAAGGCTTCAATTCTTTTTCAGAAGAGACCGTCTGAATCTCTGAAGCTTCCTCATAAGGCGTAAGGCGATACACGTTGGTTCCGTGTGATAGCACTTTAGCGGTGAAATCTACATCAATCGTATCCGCATAAGCATGCTTCCATAAATCACGCACGGCATACTTCTTACCCTCCTTTAGGAAAACATCGTTCAAACGAAACGTGATCTCTTTAGCCCCAGAAGTTCTATTTAATAAAGCAACTGCCATATCTCCATTTTCAAGGTCTTTAGCGTAAACTTCACAACCATCGACACTACTTATTAATAGAGCTTGCTGTCCCATAGGGTCTTGATTGAGCGCGATGACCTCCTTATTCTTAAGAATTTCTAAGTCCGCCTTTGACATTTTACGTAAATCACAAGAAAGAGTAAGGGGCGAGGAGAGCATAGACCACATAGAGAACTGTGTTTGGTATTCTGTTTGCGTCATACCTTTTCCACTATTTTGGTGATTACTACTCTTTCCTTTTCCATGAAGACCTACCATCATCATATCGGCATCGTTAAAGTGATTCACGCCACTATAATACGCCTTGTCTTTCATACAGTCGATTCCTTCTGTAACGCCAATAAGTCCACGACTAACACCATTGTCGCCATAATTCCAAACATCACGGCTATCATAGCTGATGCGCCACATTTGTCCACCAGCATCCGCAGCCCAATCCCAAGGGCTCAACTGTCCCCATTCACAAATATAAAACACAAAGTCGCGTCCTGTCGCTTTCAACGCATCTCCCATCGTTTTATAACGCTTGTGGGCTATCGCAGAATCGGACGGAGCCCCGCAGTAATCATATTTCAACAAATCACATTCCCAAGCAGCATACGCATTTGCATCTTGTGTTTCATACCCAAACGAGCCAAAAGCACCAGCACACGTGCTGTTTGCCGCATCAGAATAAATACCAAACTTCAAATTTTTGGAGTGAACATAATCTGCGACAGCCTTCATACCTTGAGGAAATTTCGTTTCATTCCATTGTGGCGTTCCGTCCGAATTACGAGAACGAGCATGCCAAAGGTCGTCTATAATGACGTAGCGGAATCCGACACTCGGTAAATCGTTTTTTACAAACGCATCCGCAATGGCTTTTACCGTATCAGCAGCTACATTACCTTCGAACACATTCCACGACAACCAACCCATTAAAGGCGTTGGGCACATGAGTTTGCTAGAGACTTCGATCGTAAACTCTTGTGTCGTTGTATGTTCTTTCGTTGTAGCCGTAGCGGTATAATGATAGACACCTTCTTGAGTGATGATACCTTCCACTAATTGACGTTCTGCATTGTAAGTAAGTCCATCGGGCAAATTAGTAACCATAATTGCTGCATTTTCCGTTACTTTAAGCTTATTCATCAACCGAACTCCAGGCAATGAGAAATTCTTAATAGAACAAATGAATTTAGACTTGCCTAACGGAGTGATATTGAAATTAGAACCTGCATCAGCACCGCCCGTCCAATAAGCTAATTTTCCAGCACGATTATTCATTGTATTGGAAGAAATGCCATGTTGTGAAAACCACCAAGCACCAGTCGTGCTACTGACACTGATGTCCCACGTATTATTTCCTGTGGCATTCGCAAGCGTTGTAAGAATAGGGAACGTGCTACCCCCCGTGTTACCGTCTGTTGCAGGGTTCTTTGAATAAAGTATTTTATTTACGCCAGCTGCTTTGTTGTATAGTTTAAATCCATCCGTTATAGAACCTGTGAAACACCATAGATTTTTGTCTTCCCGTACATTCGCAACCGAAGCAGAATCTAACGCCAAATAAGTTTGTGCCTTGTTATAATATAAATAACGAGGTGATTTCCCCTGTAAAAGGTTATACCAAACCGTTTTTTCTGGAAAACTAGTCGCTCCGTCTGCTATCGTTGTAACTTCAAAAGGCATCGATGATTTATAGATTAGCGTTACCGTTTTATTTTCGGTAAGAGGTATGGCATTATTGCTTTCCAATCCCTCCACATATGCATAAAGAGGAATACTCGGTGCACGTTCGTAAACGTCGGTATTATGAGGATAGACTTCTTTTACCGTTTTGAGTAACAGTTTGTCTTGATTATAGCACAAATAAGTCAAGGTATCGGGCTGTTGATACTTTAACGTATAAGCCAAAGGACCATTCATCACAATAGAGTCCGTGACATCAAGTCCTGAAAGATACGTATAATAAGATATTTCAGGAACTTTCGGAAGAACTTTCGAGCCACGTTCTACAAATTGCAGACTCGTCTTAAATTCATAATTATTGGAGTCTACGCATTTATACGTAATGGTATCTAAATTCAGTTCTGAAAAATTCCAAAACTGATAAGGGTGTCCGTTTGTCCAAGTCGTAAAACTTACGGGGTTACCATTCCAATACGTTTGGTCATTAAAGATGACCCACACATTTTTCAAATCGGTATAGTTCTGCTTATTTGTTACGCTAGAAGAGGTTTGAGGATCGACCACCGTCCAAGCTTTAGCAGTCGTTTCAAGAGTGCCATCGTTGATGTATTTTCCAGGAATCAAGACAGATTCAAAGGAAAAAGAGCCATCCTTTACTTCCGATGCTTTCCAAAGTGCACCTTTACCAAGAAACTCAAAGGTACTTGGCGTTTTGTGAGACGCATCCACTTGAACCGTTTCGTTCGAGGTGGTAGCGTAAAGAAAGTAATTTCGATCATCTGCACGATTTAGTGCTTTGTTTTCAGTAAAGGCATTGTAAATCATGTAGGTTTTTCCATTTTCTACTTTTGTAGCAACGGTGGTGGGCTTTACTTTTTGAGCCAACGAGAACGTTGGCATCAGCAGTAAAAAGAGCCCCATAAAGAGCCAAGTTTTCTTTTTCATTGAACTGATTTTAAATTAAAGTTATTCTATTTATTAGGTTAGAAATAATGCTTCTGATCCATTTACGTTGCAAATATAACAAATACAAATGGGAAAAAGAAAGAAAAACGGTCTTATAAAATGTTAGACAACGTATTTTCCCTTTTCCAACCATCCAAGAAAGCTAAAAAAAGGAAACCTATATAGAAAAGAGAGTTTGCAAAAAAGCAAAAAAAGAGGAACTGCCAGATGGTGATGTGATGAAACTCCGAGTAAAAGAAGATTTGAGAGCTCCTGTTCTTTGTAATCCGACTCGCACAAGGCTGTCGGCACGCCATCGATTTCAAGAAGCTGACTCGGTATTCATGTTTATTATTGATGAGTATCCCAATCGAACCATTCAGCAATTCCTTGGTGCAAATATAATCAAAAACTAATAAGTAGCCCCTTCCTGCTCCGTTTTTTTTCACTTATTTCTAAAAAAAGTGCTTTTTCGCAGAACGATAGAGGATATATCGAAAAATAGCTGTACTTTTACATAGAAATAAATTTACGAAAATGGCAAATAGAAGAGAACTTAAGAAAGAGATTAACTACGTTTGTGGAACTCTTTTCACAGAATGTGTAGCAATTAGCCTTTATAATAATGAGGCAAACCCTACCGATATAGACAAAGTAATGAGTGATGTCCTCAATATGCAGGACGAGTATATAAGCCGCATAAGTCATACGCAAAAAGACAAAGCAAAATCCTTTTACGCACTACTCCGTAAGAATTTTGACACTTCGGTAGACGACGTAATTACGGCTATCGGAAAAATAAATTAACAAAACGTATGTTCCAACATATCAGTCGTATTATCCTATTCAAATTTATGGGGTGGGAGCACGAAGTCACAGTGCCTTACAGAGAAAAATGTATTATTTGTGTAGCCCCCCATACGAGCAATTTGGACTTTTTTATTGCCAAACTATATTATGCAGCTCTTGGTAGGCATTCCGATTTTTTAATGAAAAAGGAATGGTTCTTTTGGCCTCTAGGTATTCTGTTCCGAAAAATGGGAGGTATTCCCGTCTTTCGCAGTAAGAAATGTAGCCTCACCGATCAACTTGCAGAAATAGCAAAGCATCAACAAAGATTTCAATTGGCAATTACCCCTGAGGGTACTCGCTCTTTAAATGCAGAATGGAAAAAAGGATTTTACTATATAGCCGAAAAGGCGAACATTCCTATTTTGCTCTACGCTGTTGATTATCAAAAGAAACGCATTGTGTGTACAAAAGAGTTGATGGCAAGTGGAAATATAGAGGCAGATATGAGAACGATAAAAGAATACTACAAAGATTTTACGGGAAAACACCCAGAAAAGTTTACGGTTGGTAATCTGTAACAACATATGAAACAAAGGATATTGTTATTTATCTGTGCATTTATTCTTCTACAAGCAAAAGCACAGGTAACGAATACTGCTTTAGAGAATAGTCTGAGGCAGTATTTTCAGCAATATGACGTACCTAATTATCGCCCCGCCAACAACTATAAGCTCGTTCGATACGAGCTAAACGAAGCAGAACGAAAACTCGACATTTATACGGATGAGTCCTTTGCTGCTCAACCTTTTACACCCGACATCACAAAAAGCATCTACAAAGAAATGCGTCGTCGCTTGCCCGATCCCTACAACACCTATGCCCTAAAAATCTATGGCATAGATAAAGAGATTGATGCACTCGTTCCTAATATCTATCGCGAAACGCCCGACCCAAAACGGACGTGGAAAGAGATTCTTTACAAAGGAAATCCATGGGTTAAGAACAGTTCCAAACCATACAGCATTACTCGGGGGCTGGATAATAAGCATTTAGTAGTCTGGGCGAGCCATGGACGCTACTTTAATAACGACAAAAACGCTTGGACTTGGCAACGCCCCAATTTATTTTGTACGAACGAAGACTTATTTACTCAAACGTTCGTCATACCCTATCTCATTCCAATGCTTGAAAACAGTGGTGCTGTGGTCTATTCTCCACGCGAACGAGACTGGCAAAAGCGAGAGATCATTGTAGACAACGACTTTCCAAACAAGAACGGGATTTATAAAGAGGTGAAAAACAAAGATACGTGGCAAACCACTTCGGTTCCTGGTTTTCAGCTTGACAGTTTAACCCTCTACGACAACCAAAATTTCTTTTCACGCGGTTCTGCTCGACAAATTTCCACCACAACACGGCGCACGCAAGCCTCTTCTTGCTCTTGGATGCCCAACATTCCCGAATCAGGAAATTACGCGGTCTATGTATCCTATCAAACTCGTCCGAACAGCGTTAGCGATGCCCGTTATACGGTTTACCATAAAGGAGGTGTTACCCGTTTCAACGTCAATCAGAAAATGGGAGGTGGAACTTGGGTTTATCTTGGGACCTTTGATTTTTCAGAAGGTGAAACACTTCACAACCGCGTAACGCTTAGTAACATGAGCGACCATCGCGGTATCGTTACAGCCGATGCCGTACGTTTTGGAGGCGGTATGGGAAATGTAGCTCGCGGAAATATGTTTGGAGAAGAAAAGAAAAGTGGACTTCCGCGCTTTCTAGAGGGAGCTCGATATGCCACACAATGGGCGGGACTGCCCTACTCCGTTTATGGCTCAAAAGGTGGAACCAACGATTATGCAGAAGACATCAACGCCCGCCCATATTCCGCGAATTACCTTTGCGGTGGCAGTGTCTTTATGCCCGACAGTATAGGAGCGCAAGTGCCGCTTGAACTATCCATGGCGGTACATAGCGATGCTGGCTACACAAAAGACGGTAGCATTATTGGTACACTAGGCATTTGCAGCACGATTGGAAATAACAATCAACAAGAGTTTAGCTCTGGCGTATCCCGCTTAGCTAGCTTTGATTTTGCCACCCTACTACTAAGCACTATCACCCACGATCTCGGTAGAATTTTTCGACAAAAATGGACACAACGAGAACTCTACGATCGCAACTACAGCGAAACACGCAATCCCGAAATACCTTCGGCAATTATCGAAACCCTTTCGCACCAAAACTATTGGGATATGAAGTTTGGACACGACCCGAACTTCAAATTTGCAATAGCCCGAGCTGCGTATAAAGCTGCACTGAAGTTTGTCAACTATATGCATGGAAATGACTACGTGGTGCAACCCCTCCCTGTTACCCACTTTTCCGTACAATTATCCGAACGCAACAAAGTAGAGCTCCATTGGACGGCAACAATAGACAGTTTAGAAGAAACCGCTCAGCCCTCTGGATACGTGGTCTATACGCGCGAAGACGATGGTGCGTTTGACAACGGAGTATTGGTGAAAGAGAATACGTCTTACAGCCGAGAAATAGAAGACAACGTTGTCTACAGTTTCAAAGTAACGGCGGTGAATGCGGGTGGAGAAAGCTTTCCTTCCGAAACGCTCGTCGCAATGCAAAGTGCCACAAGCAAGAGGACGCTATTGATCGTAAACGGTTTTCATCGTCTTAGTGGACCCGCCTTCGTGGAAAACGCGGATAGCTTAGGCTTCGACCTAAAGACCGATATAGGTGTATCCTATATGAATACCGCAGGTTTTTGCGGGCAGCAACACAATTTTGCTCGTAACACCCTCTGCAAAGAGAACATCGGAAATCTAGGTTCTAGCGGGAATGAACTCGAAGGACAAATCATTGCAGGAAACACGTTCGACTATCCATATACCCACGGTAAAGCGATTGCCGCGAACCAGAAATATTCCTTTGCGTCCTGCTCTAGCGAAGCGGTGAACAATGGACAAATAAAGTTGTCCGACTATAGTATGGTCGATTGGATCGCAGGGCTTGAACGCTTTGACGGGCAAAGCCTACTGTACTACAAAGCACTGCCACGCATCTCGTGCAACAAGCTTACCGCCTTTTGCAAAGGGGGTGGACGGCTTTTGATAAGTGGCGCCTACTTAGGGAGAGATATGCAAAGCGACCAAGAACAAACGTTCACCCATGACATTCTAAAATATACCTTTTGCGGAAACGAGAAAAGTACGAACAACGATACCATAAACGGGCTAGGACTTAAATTTCCTATTTATCGCTCGCTATCTGAGCAGCATTACGCAGCCACATCTCCCGACAGACTGATGCCCGTAGCTCCTGCCTTTGCGGCTTTTGCCTATCCGAGCGGACTACCCGCAGGCATTGCTTATTCGGGGACTGACTATCGCCTCATTGCAATCGGCTTTCCGTTTGAATGTATCAAAGGTGAAAGAGAGAAAGCACGAATAATGGGAGGACTCTTGAATTTTCTTCTTAAATAACAACTATAAAACCAACGATTATGTATAACATTCAGTTAAACAGCTCTGGCACACACAGCCTTGAAATCTCAGAAAACGATTTGAGAACTATCAAGAAGTATGCCCTTTTTAAGGATTTGGTAGACAGCAACGGTTATGTGGACGACACGGTTCTTGACAAGCTAAAACTAAACATTCGCTCGATTATCGCTTCACAAGAAAGCAATTGCAAAGATCTACTCGACCTCTGCATAGACATCATCTATCACGACAAAATGAAAGCATTTGGATTGAACCAACTCATTCAACGTTATTGCGATTGGGACAAAAAGCAAACGGTTACAGCCGAAGCGGAACAATAAGACCGAGCTATGACAGAATATAAACTATCGGATTGGCTTCCTACTACAAAGAAGGAAGTGGAACTCCGAGGCTGGGAAACGCTTGACGTTATCCTCTTTAGTGCTGATGCCTACATCGACCATCCCTCGTTTGGAGCTGCCGTAATAGGACGGCTTCTTGAAAGCCTTGGGTTGAGAGTAGCCATTGTACCACAGCCCGATTGGCACGGTGACTACCGCGACTTCAAAAAACTGGGACGACCAAGACTTTTCTTTGGCATCGCACCAGGGTGTATGGATTCGATGGTAAACAAATTTACTGCTAACAAGCGACTGCGCTCTGAAGATGCCTACAGCCCTGATGGACGACACGACTTGCGTCCTGAATATCCCACGATAGTCTATTCCAACATACTCAAAGAACTTTATCCCGATGCACCCGTTGTATTGGGCGGTATAGAGGCTTCCCTTCGACGCTTGTCTCACTACGATTATTGGAAGGATGAAATCAAGCGTTGTATACTCTTTGAAAGCCATGCCGACCTCATTACTTACGGCATGGGGGAAAAACCCATTACAGAGCTCTGCCAATTAATGGAGCGTAAACTACTTCACAACGTTGACGAAGCCGTGGCCTCTGCGAACGAATTAGGGGCTTTACTACGCAAAGACCCTATTCATCAAACCGTGACCCTCGAAGACGAATGCCATATTTCTGGAGGCATACAAGGCTCTGACATTCTGCTTCACTCACACGAGGATTGCTTGTGCAATAAACGTTTTCAAGCAGAAAACTTTCGCCACATAGAGGAAGAAAGTAATAAATACGAAGCCAAACGCATCATTCAAAAAACGGCAGACAAGTACGTGGTGGTCAATCCTCCTTTTCCGCCCCTCACCGAAGCGGAGTTGGACCACTCCTTCGACTTTCCCTATACGCGCTTACCTCATCCTAAATATAAAGGAAAACGAATCCCCGCCTACGAGATGATCAAGTTTTCCGTAAACCTTCATCGTGGTTGCTTTGGCGGTTGTGCCTTTTGTACCATCTCTGCCCATCAAGGAAAGTTCATCGTAAGCCGTAGTAAAAAGAGCATCTTAAAAGAAGTACGGCAAATAACGCAAATGCCCGATTTCAAAGGTTATCTAAGTGATCTCGGAGGTCCATCGGCGAATATGTATAAGATGAAAGGCAAGAACGAAAGTCTTTGCCACAAATGCAAACGTCCTTCGTGTGTTCACCCGCAGATTTGTCCCAATCTCAACACCGACCATCGTCCACTACTCGACATTTATCATGCGGTGGATGCAGAAAAAGGAATCAAAAAGAGTTTCATTGGTAGTGGCGTTCGTTACGACCTTTTACTCCATAAAGATAAAGACGAAGCGATCAATCAAGCTACGGCACAATACACGCGAGAACTTATTCGCAGTCATGTAAGCGGTAGACTAAAAGTAGCACCAGAACATACCAATCCAGCGGTACTCAACCTTATGCGCAAACCGTCCTTTGAACAGTTCTATCAATTCAAGCGCATCTTCGATCGCATCAACAACGAAGAGCATCTTAATCAGCAACTCATTCCCTACTTCATCAGTAGTCATCCAGGGTGTAATGCCGAAGATATGGCAGAACTGGCTGTGATTACTCGGAAAATGGACTTTCAGTTGGAACAAATACAAGACTTTACGCCAACCCCGATGACCATCAGTACAGAAGCGTGGCACACGGGATTCCATCCTTACACCCTCGAACCCGTTTTTTCAGCAAAGACACAAGAAGAAAAGCTTAAACAACGGATGTTCTTCTTTTGGTACAAGCCAGAAGAACGTGGCAAAATCACAACAGAACTCCGCCGAATGGGACGCGAGGATCTGATAAAAGAGCTCTATGGAGGAGAGCAACAACGAACCACTGCAAAGAGAGCCCAACCTTCCGCATCAGGAACAGCCAAAAGACAACGAGGCGAAAGCTGGCAAGAAGCAACAAAACGACAAGAAGAGCGCAAGAAACAACCGCGCAGAGGAAAAAAGAAATAATTACAACCAGAAAACCAAAAAAACGATGGAAACAAATTTACCCGAAAATGCGTTCCGAGAATTAAAGGAAGGCGAAGAATACAAACCTCTGATGGATACAACAAAAACCTATCGTGAGGTCACCCCATGGTCTATCACGTGGGGCATCATTATGGCCATACTTTTCTCTGCTGCCTCCGCTTACCTAGGATTAAAAGTAGGGCAAGTCTTTGAAGCTGCCATCCCTATTGCCATTATAGCCGTAGGACTCTCGGGAGCCACCCATCGAAAAGATCCCCTTGGCGAGAACGTGATCATTCAAAGCATCGGAGCCTGTTCGGGCATGATTGTAGCAGGTGCCATCTTCACCCTACCAGCACTCTACATTCTACAAGCCAAATATCCTACGATGACCGTCAACTTTTTTGAAGTGTTTTTTGCCTCTTTACTCGGTGGTATCTTAGGCATTTTATTTCTTATTCCCTTTCGTAAATATTTTGTGAAAGATATGCACGGTAAGTATCCTTTTCCAGAAGCAACAGCTTCAACGCAAGTACTTATCTCGGGAGAGCGAGGGGGCAGTCAAGCAAAACCTTTGCTTGTAGCAGGTATTATTGGCGGCGTATTCGATTTCGTTGTCGCGTCTTTCGGACTCTGGAACGAAGTTTTCACCACACGCCTTTGCACAATGGGTAATGACCTTGCCGACAAAGCAAAAATCGTATTCAAAATAAATACAGGTGCAGCGGTACTTGGTATGGGTTATATTGTAGGGTTAAAATATGCTGCCATCATTTGCTTTGGAAGTATGGCAGTATGGTGGATTATCATTCCTGGCTTTGCCTTTCTCTTTCCCGATATAGTGGTTGTTACGGATGGATCTACTTCAATTCTAGCAGCAGGTGGAACACCTGAACAAATCTTCAAATATGCCAAAAGCATCGGTATTGGAGGTATTGCAATGGCAGGCGTGATCGGTATCATTAAAAGTTGGAGCATCATAAAAGGAGCTATAAGTCTTGCAGGCAAAGAAATGAAAGGAAAAGCCAACATAAAAACAGATATACCACGTACCGAAAAAGATCTACCAATGAAAATCATTGCATTTGGATCTATCTTCACACTCTTACTTGTTTTTGTATTCTTCTATTTTGATGTTATGCAAGGCAACTTACTCTTTTGTGTCATCGGCGTTTTGCTCATTGCCGTCATCGCCTTTCTCTTTACAACCGTAGCCGCAAATGCCATTGCAATCGTAGGTAGCAACCCCGTTTCAGGAATGACGCTGATGACACTTATCCTAGCCTCTGTCGTGATGGTAGCCGTAGGGATGAAGGGACCTGGAGGGATGGTCGCAGCCCTCATTATGGGTGGTGTTGTATGTACCGCGCTTTCCACCGCTGGTAGCTTTATCACCGACCTAAAAATAGGTTATTGGCTCGGTTCAACACCCGTAAAACAGCAAACCTTTAAATTTCTTGGAACATTAGTTTCGGCTGCTACCGTAGGCGGAGTGATTATGATATTGAACAAGACGTACGGCTTCTCCAACGGAGCTTTGGCTGCACCTCAAGCAAACGCTATGGCAGCCGTCATCGAACCACTTATGAGTGGAGCAGGAGCGCCATGGCTACTCTATGCGATGGGAGCTCTTATCTCCATCGTACTCACCATGTTTGGCATCTCAGCACTAGCCTTTGCCCTCGGAATGTTTATACCTCTTGAACTCAATTTACCAATCCTTGTAGGAGGAGCCATCAATTGGTATGTCAACACCCGATCAACCGATGCCGCGCTCAACAAAGCACGCAATGAAAAAGGAACACTTATTGCATCGGGTTTTATCGCTGGAGGTGCCCTTATGGGCGTAGCTAGCGCAGCACTACGTTTTGGAGGGCTGGACCTCGTCATGGAAGAATGGCTCAACAATCCACTCAGCCAACTAGCATCACTTGTGGCTTATTTACTACTCATCACCTACTTTGTAAAGGCATGTCTAACGACAAACGAGCTAAAGTAGAGATTAGAAGCACAAATATTTGGCACATAAATAGAAAAGTAGTAACTTTGCGCCGCTGTTACGAGATAACAGTTCATTCAAACCTATATAAAAACAAACAAAATTATGGCAACAAAAATCAGATTGCAGCGTAACGGACGCAAGAACTACGCGTTCTACAGCATCGTTATTGCAGACGTAAGAGCTCCACGCGATGGTAAATTTACAGAGAAAATTGGTACATTCAATCCTAACACCAATCCAGCAACAGTAGATTTGAATTTCGAACGTGCTCTTTATTGGGTAGAGTGCGGAGCACAGCCTACTGACACCGTACACACCATCCTTTCTAACGAAGGCGTATTGATGATGAAGCATCTTAATGGTGGTGTTAAGAAAGGCGCTTTTGACGAAGCTACGGCAAAGGCAAAATTCGAAACTTGGAAAAATGAGAAAAATCAAAAACTTTCAGCTGTAGAAAGCAAGAAAGCTGCTGACAAGAAAGCTGCTGAAACAGCTCGCTTTGAAGCAGAAAAGAAAGCAAATGAAGAAGTAGCGAAGAAAGTAGCAGAGAAAAAAGCTGCTGAAGCAGCTGCAAAAGCAGAAGCAGAAGCAGCCGCAGCACCTGCAGCGGTAGAGCCTGCACCAGCAGTAGAGGAGACTCCTGCTGCAGAAGCTCCAGAAGCATAAGCTTCGCTCAAGAAAAAAACGAACAACGTCCTCGAACGTCTTTTATAGACTTTCGAGGACGTTTGTTTTGCAACACGATCCCTTTTTCTATTGAAACAGTATCGAGTCCAATGCCCACATGAATTATAGTGCTGGATGTACAGATATGTATGTTATATAAAAATACAGCATAACATTAAAACCTCGGAAACTAGAACGTTTTCAGAGGGCACCAGTAAAAACCTGTGTTTGCTGAATCACCGTTTTTTACGGATGTCCCCAAATTCCGATGCTCATCCACCGAGAAAATAGGCTGACCCAAAAAAGTT